>NZ_JBIQNC010000005.1:61006-75853 GCF_044462705.1 Xenophilus sp. | reverse complement strand
CCATGAAGATCTTGTCCTTGGCCTTCTCGAAGTCCTGCATCTCGACCACGCGCGCGTTGCGGCGGGCAGCCATCAGCGCGGCCTCGTTGCACAGGTTGGCCAGGTCGGCACCGCTCATGCCGGGCGTGCCGCGGGCGATGATGCTGGCGTTGACGTCCTGCCCCATCGGGATCTTGCGCATGTGCACGTTCAGGATCTGCTCGCGGCCGCGGATGTCGGGCAGCGTGACGTAGACCTGCCGGTCGAAGCGGCCGGGGCGCAGCAGGGCGGCGTCGAGGATGTCGGGGCGGTTGGTGGCCGCGACCACGATCACGCCGAGATTGGTCTCGAAGCCGTCCATCTCCACGAGCATCTGGTTCAGCGTCTGCTCGCGCTCGTCGTTGCCGCCGCCCAGGCCGGCGCCGCGCTGGCGGCCCACCGCGTCGATCTCGTCGATGAAGATGATGCAGGGCGCGTTCTTCTTGGCGTTCTCGAACATGTCGCGCACGCGGGCCGCGCCCACGCCGACGAACATCTCGACGAAGTCGGAGCCCGAGATGCTGAAGAACGGCACCTTCGCCTCGCCGGCGATGGACTTGGCCAGCAGCGTCTTGCCGGTACCCGGCGGACCGACCAGCAGCAGGCCGCGCGGGATGCGCCCGCCCAGCTTCTGGAACTTCTGCGGGTCCTTCAGGAAGTCGACGACTTCCTTCACCTCCTCCTTGGCCTCGTCGCAGCCGGCGACGTCGGCGAAGGTGACGGTGTTGTTGTTCTCGTCGAGCATGCGCGCCTTGCTCTTGCCGAAGCTGAAGGCGCCGCCCTTGCCGCCGCCCTGCATCTGGCGCATGAAGTAGACCCACACGCCGATCAGCAGCAGCATCGGGCCCCAGCTCACCAGCAGCGTCATCAGCAGCGAGCCCTCTTCGCGCGGCTTGACGTCGAACTTGACGTTGTGGTCGATCAGGTCGCCCACCATGCCGCGGTCCAGCACGGTCGCGTTGGTGCGGATCTTGCGATCGTCGGTGGTGATGGCGGTGATCTCGCCGCCCGAGAGGCCCTCGGGGATGACGGCGCTCTTGATCTGGTTGCTGCGCACCTGCTCCAGGAATTCGGAGTAGCTCACCGTGTTGGAGCCGAGCGCGCCGCGGGTGTCGAACTGCTTGAACACAGTGAACAACACCATCGCGATGACCAGCCAGACGGCGACCTTGGAAAACCACTGATTGTTCAAACGAAGCTCCAGTCGATGTCGGGCGCATGGGGCACGCCCGGGACAAGTCAGTTGCGTGTCATTCTAGGCTTTTCAAGCTGCGAAAAGCCGTGATTTCCCTATGGCAGCCATAGGGCGGACGCGGGTTTGCGGACTTTGCCGGCGCGCGGCGCGAAGAGGTATCAAACCGTGTCGGAAGTCGGCTTGGGGCTGATGCCGACGAGGAAGGTTTCGGCAGACCGGTCGCGCGAGGCCTTGGGCTTGAAGGTTTTCACTTGGCGGAAACTGGCGCGGAACAGGCGGACCAGTTCGTCATAAGCGCCGCCGTGGAAGACCTTGGCCACCAGCGCCCCCTGCGGACGCAGGTGATGGACCGCGAAATCCACCGCCAGTTCCACCAGGTGCGCGATGCGGGCCGCATCGGCCGAACTCACGCCGGACAGGTTGGGCGCCATGTCCGACACCACCACGTCCACCGGCCGGCCGGCCAGCGCCTCCTTGAGCTGAGCCAGGACCGCTTCCTCACGGAAGTCGCCGTGCAGGAAGGTCACGCCCTCGATCGGCTCCATCGGCAGGATGTCCACCGCCACGATGGCGCCCTGGAGCGCGCCAGCCGGCGCCAGGCGGCGGCGCACGTACTGGCTCCAGGCGCCGGGCGTGGAGCCCAGGTCCACCACCACCTGCCCGGAGCGGATCAGGCCGAGGGCCTCGTCGATCTCCTTGAGCTTGTAGGCGGCGCGGGCACGGTAGCCCTCCTTCTGCGCCAGCTTCACCCACGGGTCGTTGACGTGGTCGTTCAGCCAAGCCTTGTTGACCTTCTTGCTTTGGGTCTGGATCTTCATAGCCGACTCGATAATACGGGGATGCCCGCCATTTCCCTGACTCCCGCGCAGCGCAAGCTCCACCGCGCCGATGCGCACCACCTCGACCCGATCGTGATGATCGGCAGCGACGGGCTCACCCCCGCCGTGCGCAAGGAGGCCGACGCGGCCCTCAAGGCGCACGGCCTGATCAAGATCCGCGTCTTCTCCGACGACCGCACGGCGCGCGAGGCCATGCTGGCGGAACTGGCCGACAGCCTCGGCGCCGCCCCCATCCAGCACATCGGCAAGCTGCTGGTGCTGTGGCGCCCCATCCCGCCCAAGGAACGTGCGGCCGACGAGGACCGCAGGCCCGGCCCCAAGGACGTGAAGGTGGTCAAGCCGGCCAAGCGCGGCGGCCAGCGGCCCGAGATCAAGACGCTGCGCGTGCTGGGCAACCAGCGGCTCACGCCGGGCGGGCTGGTCAAGCGCGCCAAGCCGAAGCAGAAGTCCGTCAAGAAGCGCCAGGGCTGAGGTGCCTGTGAGCCAGCGCCACGTCCTGTGCATGAAGTGGGGCACCAAGTACGGCCCCCATTACGTCAACCGTCTCTACGGCATGGTGCGCCGGCACCTGTCGGGCGACTTCGACTTCGTCTGCCTGACCGACGACGCGAACGGCATCCGGCCCGAGGTGCGGTGCCTGCCGATCCCGCCGCTGAACATCGAGCTGGCACCCGGCCAGCGCGATGGCGCCTGGAAGAAGCTCACCACCTTCGAGGCCGACCTGCACGGCCTTTCGGGCACCGCCCTCTTCCTCGACCTGGACGTGGTGGTGGTCGGCCCGCTGGACGATTTCTTCACCCAGCCCGGCGAGTTCCTCATCATCCACGACTACCCGCGCTTCTGGCGCTTCGGCGAACGGATCGTGGGCAATTCCTCGGTGTACCGCTTCGAGATCGGCGCGCATGCCGACGTGCTGGAGCACTTCCGTGCCCACACCGAGGCGATGCGCGCCAAGTACCGCAACGAGCAGGACTACCTCTCCCACTACCTGCATGCGCAGGGCAAGCTCGCGTACTGGCCGGCGGCGTGGTGCCCCAGTTTCAAGTACCACGGCATCCCGGCGTGGCCGACCAACTACTGGAAGCCGCCCTTCATCCCGAAGGACGCGCGGATCGTGATCTTCCACGGCGAGTGCAACCCGCCCGATGCGCTGGAAGGCAAGCGCAACAAGCGTTTCGCGCACATCGAGCCTGCCACCTGGGTGGCGGAGCACTGGAAGGAATAGCGCCCCGGACTCAGACGCCCCGGGCCTCGACCAGGGGGCGGCCGGTCAGCCGCTGCAGGATCGCCAGCGGGCTGGCCGACGGGTCGTACTCGCAGCCCGGCGGCAGGTACAGCGTCTGCTCCATCATGTACTGGCCCGACATGACGGCGTGCGAGGTCTGGTCGGAGAAGCACACCCAGGTGGAGCCGGCCGGGAACGGCATGGTCTCCTGCGGCGAGCGCTGCTGGTAGTCCATGTCCCCCTTCATGCCGTCGTGCAGTTGCAGCATCAGGTGGTCGTACTCGCTGCGGAAGGACTTGGTCACATGCAGCGCCTGCAGGGCCTTCGCCTGCCAGCGCACGTAGGGCTTGGCCCTGGGCAGGAAGGTGCGCGCCACCGCTTAGAACGGCTCGCCCACCCGCCACACGCGCGGCGCGCCGTCGGGGTTCACGTTGGTGAAGACGCGCAGGATGCGCTCGCCGTAGTTCGGCCGCGAGGGAAAGGAATCGACGTGCAGCCGCCGGTCGTCGGCGCGCCAGGACTGGCTGCGCGTCTCCACCTGCGAGGGCCGGTAGCTGGTGGGCGCCGGGCGCAGCGCGGGCACATAGTGCGGCAGCAGGCCGGCGATGAGCGCGTTCGCCTGTTCGCGGAAACGCCCGATCATCCGCGCCAGCGCCGTCTGGGTCGCCGCGTCGCCGGCGGCGCCCTTCAGGGCGCCATCGACGTTCAGGCTGATGTTGCGCGACTTGGGGTCGCGGATGTCCGGCCGCAGTAAGGCCTTTTCCTCGGGCAGGAACTCGAAGCGCAGGCGCGGGAAGAACAGCACCTTGCCCGCTTCCAGCCCCGCCGTCCACTCCGGCCGGCCGGCCACGCCCTGCCACTGGTCGGCGTCGATCTCGATGATCTGCGATTCCATGCTCATCCTCGCGGCCGGCCGAGGCGCCAGAGGAAGGCGCCGGCGCACAGCCATTGCAGAAGATACATCCCGCTGCCCACGCCGTGCCACAGCCGCAGGTTCTCGCGGGCCACGATGCGCGGAGCGACGCCGTACTCGAGCAGCAGCGCCAGCAGCAGCCCGGCCAGCAGGAACATCAGCCCCGGCGGCGCCGAGGCGCCGGGCCCCGCATCGCGCCGCGTGGTGGCGAGCAGGAGCACCAGCACGCAGCCCACCGAGACCCAGCTCTGCGCCGTGAACAGCCTCGCCGCCATCTGGCCGGCCATGGCCGGCGTGGCCAGGTGGGCGAACAGCATCGGCACCACCAGGAAGCCGATGGCCGTCAGGCTGCCCCACCACAGGGCCGCGGCCAGCAGGGCGGCGCGCTGCTTCACTGGTAGCTGACGGCGACGATCTCGTAGCGCTTCTCGCCGCCGGGTGCCTGCACCACGGCGGTGTCGCCCTCCTCCTTGCCGATCAGCGCGCGGGCGATCGGGCTGGAGACATTGATCAGGCCCTGCTTCAGGTCGGCCTCGTCCTCGCCGACGATCTGGTACTTCACGGCCTCGCCGGAGCTTTCCTCTTCCAGTTCCACGGTGGCGCCGAAGACCACCTTGCCGCCGGCGTCGAGTTCGCTCGGGTCGATGACCTGCGCCACCGACAGCTTGCCCTCGATCTCCTGGATGCGGCCCTCGATGAAGCCCTGGCGGTCCTTGGCCGCGTCGTAGTCGGCGTTCTCGCTCAGGTCGCCCTGGGCGCGCGCCTCGGCGATGGCGTTGATCACCGCCGGACGCTCCACCGTCTTGAGGCGGTGCAGTTCCTCGCGCAGCTTCTCGGCACCGCGCTTGGTGATGGGAAGGGTCGTGGCCATGTCAGCAATCTCCGTCGTTGTGCGGACCCGCACCGCCTGACAGGCAGGGCGGCGGGCCGTCATCAAAAGCAAAACCGCCGGGCGTTGCCGCCTGGCGGTGTCGAATTGGGTCCATTATGCCGCGCCGGCCGGCCGCATCAAGCGGCCGGCGGCGGCAGCCTCAGGCCGCGAGTTCGGCGTGCATCTCCTGGACGGAAATCACGCCCAGGTCGTTCATGTCCTGCATGCCCTCCACCGCCGCCTCGGCGCCGAAGATGGTGGTGATGGTCGTCACCCGCGCCAGCAGCGCAGAGGTGCGGATGGCGCGCGAGTCGGCGATCGCGTTGCGGCGTTCTTCAACGGTGTTGATGACCAGGGCGATCTCGTTGTTCTTGAGCATGTCCACGATGTGCGGACGCCCCTCGGTCACCTTGTTGACCACCGCGCACGGCAGGCCCGCCGCCTGGATGGCCGCGGCCGTGCCCTTGGTGGCGATCAGTTCGAAGCCCAGCTTGACCAGGCCGCGCGCGCACTCGACGGCACGGGCCTTGTCGTTGTTCTTCACCGAGATGAAGACCTTGCCCGACTTCGGCAGGATGGTGCCCGCGCCGAGCTGGCTCTTGACGAAGGCCTCGCCGAAGGTCTTGCCCACGCCCATCACCTCGCCGGTGGACTTCATCTCGGGGCCGAGGATGGTGTCCACGCCCGGGAACTTGACGAAGGGGAACACCGCCTCCTTGACGCTGAAGTACGGCGGCGTCACCTCCTTGGTGATGCCCTGCGCGGCCAGCGACTGGCCGGCCATGCAGCGCGCCGCCACCTTGGCCAGCTGGATGCCGGTGGCCTTGCTGACGTAGGGCACGGTGCGCGAGGCGCGCGGGTTGACCTCCAGCACGTAGATCACGTCCTGGCCGTCCTTTTCCTGGATGGCGAACTGCACGTTCATCAGGCCGACCACGTTCAGCGCCTTGGCCATCGCGGCGCTCTGGCGCTTCAGCTCGGCCACCGTCTCGGCCTTCAGGCTGTAGGGCGGCAGCGAGCAGGCGGAGTCGCCCGAGTGCACGCCGGCCTGCTCGATGTGCTCCATCACGCCGCCGATCAGCACCTGGCCCTCGGCGTCGCGGATGCAGTCCACGTCGCACTCCACCGCGTCGTTGAGGAAGCGGTCGAGCAGCACCGGCGAGTCGTTGCTCACCTTGACGGCCTCGCGCATGTAGCGCTCCAGATCGCGCTGCTCGTGCACGATCTCCATGGCGCGGCCGCCCAGCACGTAGCTGGGGCGCACCACCAGCGGGTAGCCCAGCGCGGCGGCCTTCTCCAGCGCCTCGGCCTCGGTGCGCGCGGTGGCGTTGGGCGGCTGGCGCAGGCCCAGGTCGTTGAGCAGCTTCTGGAAGCGCTCGCGGTCTTCCGCCGCGTCGATCATGTCGGGGCTGGTGCCGATGATCGGCACGCCGTTGGCCTCCAGGTCGAGCGCCAGCTTCAGCGGCGTCTGGCCGCCGTACTGCACGATCACGCCGGTCGGCTTCTCCTTGTCGACGATCTCCAGCACGTCTTCCAGCGTCAGCGGCTCGAAGTACAGGCGGTCGGAGGTGTCGTAGTCGGTCGAGACCGTCTCCGGGTTGCAGTTGACCATGATGGTCTCGTAGCCGTCCTCGCGCATCGCCAGCGCGGCGTGCACGCAGCAGTAGTCGAACTCGATGCCCTGGCCGATGCGATTGGGGCCGCCGCCGAGCACCATGATCTTCTTCTTCGCGGTCGGCTCGGCCTCGCACTCCTCGTCGTAGGTGGAGTACATGTAGGCGGTGTTGGTGGCGAACTCGGCCGCGCAGGTGTCGACGCGCTTGTAGACCGGGCGCACGCCCAGGGCGCGGCGCTTCTCGCGCACCGCCGTGTCGGTGGTCTTGAGCTGCCTGGCCAGGCGGCGGTCGGAAAAACCCTTCTGCTTGAGCAGGCGCAGCGTGTCGGCGTCGATGTCGTCGAGCGTCTTCGTTTCCAGCTCGAGCTCGATCTTCACGATCTCCTCGATCTGCACCAGGAACCAGCGGTCGATCTTGGTCAGGTCGAACACCTCGTCCACCGTCATGCCCTGGGCGAAGGCGTCGCCCACGTACCAGATGCGCTCGGGGCCGGGCTCGCCGAGTTCCTTCTCCAGCACCTCGCGGTCCTGGGTCTTCTCGTTCATGCCGTCCACGCCGACTTCCAGGCCGCGCAGCGCCTTCTGGAAGCTTTCCTGGAAGGTGCGGCCCATCGCCATCACCTCGCCCACCGACTTCATCTGCGTCGTCAGGCGCGAATCGGCCGCGGGGAACTTCTCGAAGGCGAAGCGCGGGATCTTGGTGACGACGTAGTCGATGCTGGGCTCGAAGCTGGCCGGCGTGGCGCCGCCGGTGATGTCATTGCGCAGTTCGTCGAGTGTGTAGCCCACCGCCAGCTTGGCCGCCACCTTGGCGATCGGGAAGCCGGTGGCCTTGGAGGCCAGCGCCGACGAACGCGATACGCGCGGGTTCATTTCGATCACGATCATCCGGCCGTCCTTCGGGTTGACCGAGAACTGCACGTTGGAGCCGCCGGTGTCGACGCCGATCTCGCGCAGCACCGCCAGCGAGGCGTTGCGCATGATCTGGTATTCCTTGTCGGTGAGCGTCTGCGCCGGCGCCACCGTGATCGAGTCGCCGGTGTGCACGCCCATCGGGTCCAGGTTCTCGATCGAGCAGACGATGATGCAGTTGTCCGCCTTGTCGCGGACCACTTCCATCTCGTACTCCTTCCAGCCGAGCAGCGATTCCTCGATCAGCAGTTCGTTGGTGGGCGAGGCCTCCAGGCCGCGCTTGCAGATGACCTCGAACTCCTCTGGGTTGTAGGCGATGCCGCCGCCGGTGCCTCCCAGCGTGAAGCTGGGGCGGATGATGGTCGGGAAGCCGACGTTCTTCTGCACCGCCCACGCTTCCTCGAGCGAATGCGCGATGCCCGAGCGCGCCGAGCCCAGCCCGATCTTGGTCATCGCCTCCTTGAACTTCTGGCGGTCCTCGGCCTTGTCGATGGCCTCGGGCGTGGCGCCGATCAGCTCGACGCTGTACTTGTCGAGCACGCCGTTGCGCCACAGGTCGAGCGCGCAGTTCAGCGCCGTCTGGCCGCCCATGGTGGGCAGGATGGCGTCGGGCCGCTCCTTGGCGATGATCTTCTCGACCGTGGGCCAGGTGATCGGTTCGATGTAGGTGACGTCGGCCGTGGCCGGGTCGGTCATGATCGTCGCGGGGTTGCTGTTGATCAGGATGACCTTGTAGCCCTCCTCGCGCAGCGCCTTGCAGGCCTGCACGCCGGAGTAGTCGAACTCGCAGGCCTGGCCGATGACGATGGGGCCGGCGCCGATGATGAGGATGCTCTGGATGTCTGTGCGCTTAGGCATTCACCGCCTCCGCCTTGTGTTGTTGTTCTGCCTTGTGTTTCTCGATGAGCGCGACGAAGCGGTCGAACAGGTAGCCGATGTCGTGCGGGCCGGGCGAGGCCTCCGGGTGGCCCTGGAAGCAGAAGGCCGGTCTGTCCTTGAACTCCAGGCCCTGCAGCGTGCCGTCGAACAGGCTGACGTGGGTGGCGCGCAGCGTCGCCGGCAGCGACTCCATGTGCACCGCGAAGCCGTGGTTCTGGCTGGTGATGCTGACGCGGCCGGTGTCCAGGTCCTTGACCGGATGGTTGGCGCCGTGATGGGTGTGGACCATCTTGAAGGTCTGCGCGCCCGCCGCCAGCGCCATGATCTGGTGGCCCAGGCAGATGCCGAACACCGGGATGCCGGTGTCCACCAGCGTGCGGGTGGCCGCGATGGCGTAGTCGCAGGGCTCCGGGTCGCCGGGGCCGTTGGAAAGGAACACCCCGTCCGGCTTAAGCCGGAGCACGTCGGCCGCGGGCGTCTGGGCCGGCACCACGGTGATGCGCGCGCCGCGCTGGGCCAGCATGCGCAGGATGTTGCGCTTCACGCCGAAGTCGTAGGCCACGACGTGGAAGCGCGGCGTGATCTGCACGCCGTAGCCGGCGCCCAGCTTCCACTCCGTCTCGGTCCACTCGTAGGCCTGACGGGTCGACACCACCTTGGCCAGGTCCAGCCCGGCCATGGAAGGCGCGGCCTGGGCGGCGGCGATGGCTTCGTCGATGCGCACCTGGGTCGGCTGCTCGCCTGCGGCCAGGCCGACGATGGCGCCGTTCTGCGCGCCCTTGGTGCGCAGGTGGCGTGTCAGCTTGCGCGTGTCGACGCCGGCGATGGCGACCGTGCCGTTGGCGATCAGGTACTCGCTGAGCGTGGCCGTCTTGCGGAAGTTGGAGGCGATGAGCGGCAGGTCCTTGACGATCAGTCCGGCCGCCTGGACCTTGTCGGCCTCGACGTCCTCGAGGTTGACGCCGTAGTTGCCGATGTGCGGATAGGTCAGCGTGACGATCTGCTGCAGGTAGCTCGGATCGGTCAGGATTTCCTGGTAGCCGGTGATGGCGGTGTTGAACACCACTTCGCCGACGGTCGTGCCGGCCGCGCCGATGGAGGTACCGAGGAAGACCGTGCCGTCGGCAAGCGCCAGGATGGCGCGGGGGAAGGTGCCCTGGAGGGACAAAAGCACTGGGTTCTCCGAAACTGGATGACGCCCAAAGCGAACCCAAGGTGCCTGGCGGTCAGGCGAGGGGTTGCGGCTTTCGTCGAATGAGTAGGCTACTAACGCAATGAGCGCGCTGTGGGCAGGGTGTGTGCGGGAAAGCCCTTGATTATAGCCCGCGGGCTCCTTCACCCGGGCGAATTCAGGGCTTGCGCCGCGCTCGCGTGCAGGCAGATCGCCGCCGCCGCCGCCACGTTCAGCGACTCCTCCCCGCCCGGCTGGGCGATGCGGATGTGCGCCGCCGCCAGAGCCTGGAGTTCATCGCCCACGCCCTGCCCCTCGTGGCCCATCAACCAGGCGCAGGGATGGGGCAGGCGCGCGGCGTGCAGCCACTGCCCCTGGTGCGAACTGGTCGCCACCGCCGGCACGCCCAGCGCCGCCACGTCGGCCGCCGAGGCGCCCTCGACCAGCCGCAGGCCGAAATGCGCGCCCATGCCGGCGCGCAGCACCTTCGGGCTCCACAGCGCCGCCGTGCCCTTCAGGGCCAGCACCTGGCCGAAGCCGAAGGCCGCCGCGCTGCGCAGAATGGAGCCGACGTTGCCGGCGTCCTGCACGCGGTCGAGCACCACCGTGGCGGCGCCGGCCTGCGGCAGGGGCGCGGGCGGCAGGTCGATCACGAAGCCCATCGGCGCCGGCGACTCCAGTGTGCTCAGCGCCGGCCAGAGCGCGTCGTCGACCACCATCGTCCTGGCGGCGACGCCCGCCCACTGCCCCTGCTGCGCCGCCCAGCACGACGCGGCGAACAACGCCGCCGCCGGCCGGACGCCGCGCTGCAGGGCGGCCCGGCACAGGTGGTCGCCCTCGACCCAGACCCGGCCGGTGCGGCGGTAGGCGCCGGGGTCGCGCAGCAGGCGCCGCAGTTCCTTGAGCAGCGGATTGGCCGCCGACTCGATGCGTACCGGGTCCGGGGCGGTCATGGCGCGGCCCGCACCAGCGTGGCCGTCGCGCCCTCGACCTGCATGACGACCGTGACGCCCGCCTCCGCCGCCGGGCCGCGGGCCAGCGCCTCGGCCACCGGCGAGAAGGAGCGCCGGTGATGCGCGCAGGCGCCGTGGCGCCGCAGCGCCTCCAGGTGCTCCGGCGTGCCGTAGCCCTTGTGGGCCGCGAAGCCATAGTGCGGGAATTCCTCGTGCAGTTGCCGGCACAGCCGGTCGCGGTGCACCTTGGCCAGGATGGAGGCGGCGGAGATGGCCTTGACCAGCGCGTCGCCCTTGACCACCGCCTCGGCCAATACGTCCAGCGGCGGCAGCCGGTTGCCGTCCACCAGCACCTTCACCGGCTTCAGGCGCAGGCCATCGACCGCCCGGCGCATGGCCAGCATCGTGGCCTGCAGGATGTTGTGGGTGTCGATCTCCTGCACGCTGGCCTGCGCGATGGAGCAGCACAGGGCCTTGGCCAGGATCTCCTCGTGCAGCCGCTCGCGCTGCAATGCCGTCAGCACCTTGGAATCGGCCAGACCCTTGATCGGGCGCTGGTCGTCGAGAATCACCGCCGCCGCCACCACCGGGCCGGCCAGCGGGCCGCGGCCGGCCTCGTCCACGCCGGCGACCAGGCCGGGCGCGTCCCAAGGGAGCCGGGTCTGTTCAGCCTTCAAGAACCTTCTGGATCGCATCGGCGCACAGGGTGGGCGTGTCGCGGCGCAATTGCTCGTGCATGGCGGTGAATTGTCTCTCCAGCGCCCGCACCTCGTCGGGCGACTGGAGCCATGCCAGCGTGGCTTCCGCCAGCGCCTCGGGCGTGGCGGCGTCCTGCAGCAGTTCGGGCACCACGAACTCGTTGCACAGGATGTTCGGCAGGCCGACCCAGGGCTGCAGCTGCTGGCGGCGCATCAGCCGCCACGACATGCGGTTCATGTTGTAGGCGATGACCATCGGCCGCTTGAACAGGGCCGCCTCCAGTGTCGCCGTGCCGCTGGCAATGAGCGTCGCGTCGCAGGCGGCGAGCACCGCATGCGACTGGCCGTCCACCATCTGCACCCGGCCGGCCATGCCGCTGGCGGCCAGCATCTGCTGCGCCTCGTCGCGCAGGCTGGGGATCACGGGCATGGCGAAGCGGATGTCCGGCTGCGCTTCGTGCATCAGCGCGGCGGCCGCGAAGAAGCGGGACGCCAGGTAGCGCAGCTCGGAGCGCCGGCTGCCCGGCAGCAGCGCGACCACCGTGCCCTCCTCCGGCAGGCCCAGCGCCCGGCGCGCGGCAGAGCGGTCGGACTGCATCGGGATCACGTTGGCCAGCGGGTGGCCGACGTAGCTGGCCTGCACGCCCTGCCGCTCCAGCAGCGCGGGCTCGAAGGGGAAGATGCACAGCACGTGGTCAGCCGCGGCGCGGATCTTCTCGATGCGTTCCGGGCGCCAGGCCCAGATCGACGGGCAGACGAAGTGCACCGTCTTCATGCCGCGGCTGCGCAGCGCGGCCTCGAGCTCGAGGTTGAAGTCGGGCGCATCGACGCCGATGAACATCGGCGGCCACTCCTGCAGCAGGCGCGCCTTGAGCTTGCGGCGGATGCCGGCGATCTCGGCGTAATGGCGCAGCACTTCGATGTAGCCGCGCACGGCCAGCTTTTCCTGCGGCCACCAGCTCTCGAAGCCGCGGGCCAGCATCTGCGGCCCGCCGATGCCCACGGCCTGCATGCCGGGCCAGCGCGCCTGAAGGCCGTCGAGCAGCAGTCCCGCGAGCAGGTCGCCGGACGCCTCGCCGGCCACCAGTGCGAAACGTCGCGTGTTCATGGCGCCCGGCGGCCGTCGCCGGGCCGCCCCAAGACGTGCCGCGCCTCCCCCTCGGGGGGTGGCGTCGCGCGAGCGCAGCGAGTGCAAAGCCGGGGGGCGGACATTCAGCGCGCGATGCCGCCGACGCTGCTGCCGAGGAAGCCGTCCATCAGCGCCACGTCGTCTGCGGCCTCCGGTGTGGCCTGCGCCAGCGCGCGGATGCCGGCACGCGCCTCGTCGAGCGTGAGGCCCTGGCGGTACAGCAGCTTGTGCATCTCGCGGATCGCCGCCAGCCGGGCGGCGGAGAAGTCGCGCCTGCGCAGGCCCACCAGGTTGACGCCGCGCACCGCCAGCGGATGGCCGTCCACCGTCATGAAGGGCGGCACGTCCTTGTTGACGTGGCTGGCGAAGCCGACCATCGCGTGCGCACCGATGCGCATGCGCTGCAGCACACCCGTCAGGCCGCCGATGGTGGCCCAGTCGCCCACCTGCACGTGGCCGGCCAGGGTGGCGTTGTTGGCCATGGTCGTCTGGTTGCCCACCTGGCAGTCGTGCGCGATGTGCACGTAGGCCATGATCCAGTTGTCGTCGCCGATGCGGGTGGCGCCGGCGTCCTGCACGGTGCCGAGGTTGAAGGTACAGAACTCGCGCACGACGTTGCGGTCGCCGATCACCAGCTCGGTGTCCTCGCCGGCGTGCTTCTTGTCCTGCGGCACCGCGCCCAGCGACGCGAACTGGAAGATGCGATTGTCGCGCCCGATGGTGGTGCGCCCCTCGATCACGCAATGCGCGCCCACACTCGAGCCCGCGCCGATGCGCACCTTGGGGCCGATGACCGCATAGGGGCCGACCTGCACCGAGGCATCGAGCTCGGCGCCCGGATCGACCAGGGCCGTGGGATGGATCCGCGTCATGCGCCTGCGGTCACTGGCTGTCGATGCGCCGCATCGCGCACATCAGCTCCGCCTCGCAGGCCAGTTCGTCCCCCACCCGGGCGCGCCCGCGGAACTTGGAGATGCCGGCCTTCATGCGGTCGATCTCCACCTCCAGCGTGAGCTGGTCGCCCGGCTCCACCGGCCGCTTGAAGCGGGCGCCGTCGATGGCGGCGAAGTAGTAGACGGTGTTCTCGTCGGGCACGATGTCCAGCGACTTGAAGGACAGCAGCGCCGCCGCCTGCGCCATCGCCTCCAGCATCAGCACGCCCGGCATCACCGGCCGGTGCGGGAAGTGGCCGTTGAAGAAGGGCTCGTTCATCGTCACGTTCTTCAAGGCCGTGATGCGCTTGCCCTTCTCCATGTCCAGCACGCGGTCCACCAGCAGGAACGGGTAGCGGTGCGGCAGGAGCTTGAGGATCTGGTGGATGTCCAGCGTGGTGGTCGTCATGGTGCAGCGTCGTTCGCGCCCGCCGATTTCTCGAGGGCCTTGATTCGGTCTCTGAGGGTGTGCAGTTGCCGGAGCGTGGCTGCGTTCCTCTCCCACGCCGCATTGTCGTCGATGGGGAACATGCCGGTGTACTGGCCCGGCTTGAGGATCGAGCGCGTGACCACCGAGGCGGCCGAGATGTGCACGCCGTCGGCCAGCTTCAGGTGGCCCAGCACGATCGCGCCGCCGCCGATGGTGCAGCCGGCGCCGATGTCGGCGCTGCCGGCCACGCCCACGCAGCCGGCCATCGCCGTGTGGCGGCCGACGCGCACGTTGTGGCCGATCTGGATCAGGTTGTCGAGCTTGACGCCGTCCTCGATCACCGTGTCTTCCAGCGCGCCGCGGTCGATGCAGGTGTTGGCGCCGATCTCCACGTCGTCGCCGATGCGCACCGCGCCGAGCTGCTCGATCTTCACCCAGGCGCCCTGGTGCGGCGCCAGGCCGAAGCCGTCGGCGCCGATCACCACGCCGGGATGCAGCAGGCAGCGCTGGCCGACGACGCAGTCCTCGCCCACCGTCACGCGCGACTCGAGCACGGTGCCGGCGCCGATGCGCGCGCCGCGCTCGACCACGCACAGCGCGCCGATGGAGGCGCTGGGGTCGACCTGCGCGCCCTCCTCCACGACGGCGCTCGGATGCACGCCCGGCCGCGGCGGCCGGCCGTGCCGCGCCTTCCACAGCTGCGTCAGGCGGGCGAAGTAGAGGTAGGGGTCGTCCGCGACGATGCAATCGCCGCGCTGGGCCGCCGCCTCGCGCATAGCCGGCGCGACGATGACGCAGCCGGCCCGGGAAGCGGCCAGCTCCTTGCGGTATTTCGGGTGGCTGAGGAAGCTCAGCGCCTCGGGCCCGGCCGCGGCCAGCGGTGCCAGCCGCTCGACGAGGCGTGTGCCATCGCCGTTCAGTTCGCCGCCCAGGGCGGCGACGATCTCATCCAGCCGCAGCGCCACGCCGCCCGCGCATCACTTGCCGCCGCCGTTGCCGGCCTGCGGCGCGTTGAGCGCCCGGATCACCTTGTCGGTGATGTCGTGCTTGGGATTGACGTACACCGC
>NZ_JBIQNC010000005.1:0-60906 GCF_044462705.1 Xenophilus sp. | reverse complement strand
GCCGCCTTGGCGGCCGGCGCCTCGCGCATCACGCGATCCGGGTTGACCACGCCGAAACGGAACGCCTCCTGGGCGTGGGCTGCGGCAAGGGGGGCAAGGCTCGCGCACGCCACCACCAGCGCGCCGGCCCAACGGGAAATGGTCTTCATCAGAAAGAGGTTCCGATCTGGAATTGGATACGTTGCACCCGGTCGCCCGGGATCAGCGGCAGGAATGGGTTGTTGGGGTCCACCACCTCGTCCTGCTTGCGCAGCGGCACGGCGTACGCCAGGCGCAGCGGCCCCAGCGGAGAGATCCAGCTGATGCCCACGCCGGCCGAGGCGCGCCACTTGCGCTCTGCCTTGTAGCGCTGGTCGCACTGGGCCTGGGTGTCGGCGATGCGGCATTCCTTGTCGCCGAACACGTTGCCCACGTCCAGGAAGGTGTACATGCGCAGCGTGCGGTCGTTGCCCGCGCCCGGGAAGGGCGAGGACAGCTCGATGTTGAACACGGCCTTCTTGGTGCCGCCCAGCGACGCCTGCGTGATGGAGTCGCGCGGGCCCAGCGAGTTCTGCTCGAAGCCCCGGATCGAACCCAGGCCGCCGGCATAGAAGTTCTTGAAGATCGGGTAGTCCTTGCCGCCGAAGGCCTTGGCCGCGCCGATCTCGCCGTTCAGCGCCAGCGTGTACTGCTTCGACAGCGGGATGTACTGCTGGTACTGGTAGCTCGCCTTGGCGTACTTGTAGTCGCCGCCCACGCCCACCTCCAGGTTGGCGCGCTGCAGGCGGCCGCGGGTCGGCACCAGGGCGCTGTCGCGGTCGTCGCGCGACCAGCCCACCGTCAGCGGGATGCCCCACACCGAATCGCGCGAGCAGTTGAGCGCCAGGTTCACGCCGCCGTATTCGCAGCCGAAGTAGCGCAGGTACGCGTTGGGCACGCTGTTCAGGTAGAGCAGGCGGAAATACTCGGCGTAGTTGGACATGCCCAGCAGGTCGTACCACTGCGACATGGTCAGGAAGGTTGACGAGCGCGGCTGGAACTTGAAGCGCTCGATGCCCACGCCGAAGAACACCGTGTCGACTTCGCTGAACGGCACGCCGAAGCGGATCGCCCCGCCTTCGCTGGTCAGCGTGTAGTCACCGTCGGCCGAGTAGTACGGCGTGGTGCGCTGGTGGAAGATGCTGAGCGTGCGCGAGATGCCGTCCTTGGTGAAGTACGGGTCGGTCGTGGTCAGCGAGATCGTGCGGTTGTACTTGCTGGTGTTGACGTTGAAGCCCAGGTAGTTGCCCGAGCCGAACACGTTCTCCTGCGTGATGCCGAAGTTGAACGACACCTTGTCGGCGCTGGAGAAGCCCGCGCCCAGCTGCAGGGTGCCGGTGGGCTTCTCGACCACGGCCACCGTCAGGTCCACCTGGTCGGGCGTGCCGGGCACCTCGGTGGTCTCGACGTTGACCTCGGTGAAATAGCCCAGGCGGTCGACGCGCTCGCGCGAGAGCTTGATGCGGTCGCCGTCGTACCACGAGGCCTCGAACTGGCGGAACTCGCGGCGGATGACCTCGTCGCGCGTCTTGTTGTTGCCGGCGACGTTCACGCGGCGCACGTACACGCGGCGCGAGGGCTCGGCCTGCAGCACCAGCGCCACGCGGCTGTTCTGGCGGTCGATCTCGGGGCGCGTCTGCACCCGCGCGAAGGCGTAGCCGAAGCTGGCGAAGTAGTCGCTGAAAGCCTTGGTGGTCTCCGTCACCTGGTCGCCGTTGTAGGGCTCGCCGGGCTGGATCTTCACCAGCGTCTTGAACTCGTCCTCGCGGCCCAGGTAGTTGCCCTCCAGCCGCACGCCGGAGACCACGTACTTCGGCCCCTCGGTGACGTTGATGGTGATCGACAAGTCCTGCCGGTCGGGCGAGATCGCGACCTGCGTGGAGTCGATGCGGAAGTCCATGTAGCCGCGCGTGATGTAGTGCGAGCGCAGCGTCTCCAGGTCGGCGTTGAGCTTGGCGCGCGAATACTGGTTGGACTTGGTGTACCAAGCCAGCCAGCCGCCGGTGTCCTGGTCGAACAGGTCCAGCAGCGTCGACTCGCTGAAGGCCTGGGCGCCGACGATGCGGATGTCCTTGATCCGCGCCGGCTCGCCCTCGGTGACCGTGAAGGTCAGGTTGACGCGGTTGCGCTCGATCGGCGTGACGGTCGTCGTGACCTCGACGTTGTACAGGCTGCGCGTGATGTACTGGCGCTTGAGCTCCTGCTCAGCGCGGTCGGCCAGCGCCTTGTCGTAGGGCCGCCCGTCGGCCAGGCCGACGTCGCGCAGCGCCTTCTTCAGGTTGTCCTTGTCGAACTCCTTGGTGCCCGCGAAGTCGACGTCGGCGATGGTGGGGCGCTCTTCCACGATGACCACCAGCACGTTGCCGTTCACGTCGATGCGCACGTCCTTGAACAGGCCCAGGTCGAACAGCGCGCGGATGGCTGCCGAGCCCCGGTCATCCGTGTAGGTGTCGCCCACCCGCAGCGGGATCGACGCGAAGACCGTGCCCGGCTCGACGCGCTGCAGGCCCTCGACGCGGATGTCGCGCACGGTGAAGGGCTCGACGGCCCAGGCTGCGGTCGCCGCCAGCGCGCTGGCAACCACCGCTGCCATGCTGCGCAGGCGAAAGCGACTGATGTGTTTGTTCATCTGTGAAGTGATCCGGCGCGCGACAGGGCCGGCAGAAGAGTTAACCAAAGAGCCGATTCACGTCGTTGAACAGCGCGATCGACATCATGACCAGCAGCAGAGCAACGCCTCCGCGCTGCAGCCGCTCCATCCAGGCGTCGGAGACGCCCTTGCCGGTCAGGGCCTCCCAAAGATAATACATCAGGTGCCCCCCATCGAGGACCGGCAAAGGCATCAGGTTGAGCACGCCCAGGCTCACGCTGATGAGGGCGAGGAACACCAGGTACTGGGTCAGCCCCAGGCTGGCGGACTTGCCGGCGTAGTCGGCGATGGTCAGCGGGCCGCTGATGTTGCGGATCGAGGCCTCGCCGATCAGCATCTTGCCCATCATGCGCACCGTCAGCGCCGAGACCTCCCAGGTCTTGACCGCCCCGCGCCAGAGGCCGTCCACCGGGCCCTGCCGCACGGTGACCATCTCCGGCGGCGCGCCGACGTAGGCGCCGATGCGGCCGATGCGCTGGCCGCCCTCCTCGCGCACGTCGGGCGTCACCTCCAGGGTCAGCACGCGCCCGTCGCGCTCGACGCGCCAGGCCTCGGTGCGGCCGCCGTCCGCGCCGATGGCGGTGCGGATGCGCTCGCGCAGTTGCTGCGCGTCCACGATCTCGTCGGCGCCCATTGCCAGCACCAGGTCGCCCTGGCGCAGCCCGTCGCGCTCGGCCGCGCCGCCCGGCAGCAGCTCGCCGATCGCCGGCCGGGTGAAGGGCGCCAGCACGCCGATGCGGCGGAACATGCCGGGGTCGGCCTCCTTCGCGCCCATGCGGCTGAGCGGCAGCACGACCTCGTGCGGCGGGCGCCCGTCCGCGGCGGCCACCTCGAGCGTCAGGTCGCGGCCGTCGAGCGCTCCGCGGGTGATGCGCCAGCGCAGGTCCTCGAAGGACTCGACCGCTTCGAGGTCGCCCTCGAAGCCGGCGCGGCTGATCCGCTCACCGCCCCGCAGCCCGGCCTCCGCCGCCAGGGACGCCGCCGGCGGCTGCCCCAGGACCGCCGTGGGCTCCTGCACGCCGATCCAGTTGACGACGCTGTAGAGCAGCACGGCCAGCAGCAGGTTGGCCAGCGGCCCGGCCGCCACGATGGCGGCGCGCGAGCCCAGCGGCTGGGTGTTGAAGGCGCGGTGGCGCTCCTGCGGATCGACCGGGCTTTCGCGCTCGTCGAGCATCCTGACGTAGCCGCCCAGCGGGATGGCACCGATGACGAATTCCGTGTCCTGCCCCGGCCGCGGGCGCCGCGGCTTCCAGCGCACGAGCGCCCGGCCGAAACCGATGGAAAAGCGGATGACCTTGACGTTGCAGGCCACCGCCACACGATAGTGGCCGTATTCGTGGACTGCGATCAGCAGGCCGAGCGCAACGACGAAGGCAACGATGGTGAGCATGCGGCGACTCCCGGGGTTGGGGCTTCAGGCAGCCAGCCTCAGCGCGGCCTTCCGGGCCGCGGCACGCGCGCTGGCGTCCAGCGCCAGCAGGTCCGCCAGCGACGAAGGCTTGGACGGAGCAACGGCCTCTAGAGTTTCCAGGTTGACCGCGTGGATGCGGTCGAAGCGCAGCTGCCGCGCCAGGAACGCCTCGACGGCGACCTCGTTGGCGGCGTTGAGCACGGCGGTGGTGCCGGGCGCCGCGCGCAGCGCGTCCCAGGCCAGGCGCAGTCCGGGGAAGAGGTCGCCGTCCGGCACCTCGAAGCTCAGGTCGGCAAGCTGGCGGAAATCGAGCCGCCCGGTGCCGCTTTCCACGCGCTCCGGCCAGGCCAGCCCGCAGGCGATCGGCACGCGCATGTCGGGCGTGCCCATCTGCGCCAGCACCGAGCCGTCGACGAACTGCACCATCGAGTGCACCACGCTCTGCGGGTGGATCACCACGTCGATCCGCTCCGGGCCCACGCCGAAGAGGTGGCGCGCCTCGATCACCTCCAGCGCCTTGTTCATCATGGTGGCCGAGTCCACCGAGATCTTGCGGCCCATCACCCAGTTCGGGTGCGCGCACGCCTCCTCCGGCGTCACGTCGCGCAGGCTCTGCGGCGCCCGCCCGCGGAAAGGCCCGCCCGAGGCGGTGAGGATGATCTTCTCGATGCGCCGGGGCCAGGCGGCCGGGTCTTCCGGCAGGCACTGGAAGATCGCCGAATGCTCGCTGTCGATGGGCAGCAGCGTGGCGCCGCCGCGGCGCACCGTCTCCATGAACAGCTCGCCGCCGACCACCAGCGCTTCCTTGTTGGCCAGCAGCAGCCGCTTGCCGGCACGGGCCGCCGCCAGGCAGGGCGCCAGGCCGGCGGCACCGACGATGGCGGCCATCACGATGTCGACGTCCTCGTCGGAAGCGATGGCCTCCAGCGCGTCGTCCGAGCGCAGCACCTGCGTCGGCAGGCCGTTCGCGGCAAGCCTGTCCGCCAGGAGCGCGGCGTGTTCCGGACTGGCCATCGCGGCGAAGCGGGGCTTGAAGCGGGCGCACTGGGCCAGCAGCTCGTCCACGCGCGTGGCGGCCGACAGCGCGAACACCTCGAAGTGTTCCGGGTGGCGCGCGATCACGTCGAGCGTGCTCGTGCCCACCGAGCCGGTCGAGCCGAGCACGGTGATGCGCCGGGGAGGAAGGGACGGGGCCGACATCACAGCGAAGCCAGCATCATCGCCAGCGGCAGCGTCGGCAAGAGGGCGTCCACCCGGTCCAGCACGCCGCCGTGGCCCGGCAGCAGCTGGCTGCTGTCCTTGGCGCCGACGCTGCGCTTGACCAGCGACTCGACCAAGTCGCCCACCACGCTCATCACCGCCATGAACAGCGCGCCCAGCACCAGCAGCCATACGCCGCGCGAGGCCAGGTGCGAATAGAGGCTGGGCACGCCCGCGCCGACGGCACGGTCCACCGCCGCCCATGCGAAGGCCAGCACCAGCACGCCGACCATGCCGCCCCACACGCCTTCCCAGCTCTTGCCGGGGCTGATGGACGGCGCCAGCTTCGCCTTCGTGAAGCGCAGGCCGAAGGCGCGTCCGGCAAAATAGGCGAACACGTCGGCCACCCACACCAGCACCAGCACCGACAGCAGGAAGTTGATGCCGATGTGCCGCGCCTGCACCGCCGCCAGCCAGGCCGCCCACAGGGCCAGCAGGCCGCCCGTGACCCGCACCGCCTTCGGGATGCGTGGCCAGCCGGTGGGGCCGGCACGCAGCAGGGCCCCGCCGGCCAGCACCCAACCGGCCCCGGCGATGGCCCACAGCACCGGCAGCGAGCGCTGCGGCAGGCCGAGCCACCACGACAGCGCGCACAGCGCCAGCGCCTCCGCCCCGAGGAACAGCGCCACGCCGCCGCCGTAGCCGTTCAGGCGCCCCCACTCCCAGCCGGCCGCGCCGATCAGCACCAGCATGACGCAGGTGAAGGGCACGGGCGACGGATGGAACAGCGCCGGCAGCAGGACGGCCAGCAGGACGAGCGCGGTGATGATGCGTTGCTTGAGCATGCGCCCTCAGGCCGGCTGCCGCCGGTCGGGTTGCCCGGCGTGCCCGGCGGCATCGGCCACCTGCGCCGAGGTCTGGCCGAAGCGCCGCTCGCGCCGCGCGAAGGCGGCGATGGCCTCGTCCAGCGCCGCCTCGTCGAAGTCGGGCCAGAGCCGCTCGCTGAAGAACAGCTCGGAATACGCGCTCTGCCAGAGCAGGAAGTTGGACAGGCGCTGCTCGCCGCCGGTGCGGATCACCAGATCCGGATCCGGCACGTGCGCCAGCGCCATGGCGCCGTGCAGGTTCGCCTCGGTCAGCGGCTCGCCGCGGGCCGCCAGGCTGGCCGCGGCCTGGGCGATGTCCCAGCGACCGCCGTAGTTGAAGCACACGTTGAGCACCAGGCGTTCGTTGGCCGCCGTGGCCTGCTCGGCCTTGACCAGGCCGGCGGCGATGCGCTCCGACAGGCCCGAGCGCTCGCCCACGAAGTGCAGCCGCACCCCATCGGCCGACAGGCGCGGCACCTCGCGTGCCAGCGCACCGGCCAGCAGGTCCATCAGGCCGGACACCTCGTCGCGCGGACGGTTCCAGTTCTCCGAGGAGAAGGCGAAGACGGTGAGGACGCGCACGCCCCGCACGGCGCAGGCCCGCACGCAGCGGCGCAGCGATTCCACGCCCTGCTTGTGGCCCGCCACCCGCGGCAGGAAGCGGCGCGTGGCCCAGCGGCCGTTGCCGTCCATCACGATCGCGATGTGATGCGGGATGGCGGGGGCGCTCATGGGGCCGTGGCGGAGAAGACGGCGCGCAGAAGGCCGGGGCGAAGCAGGACCCGTGCCCTCAGACGGCCAGGATGTCCGCTTCCTTGGCGGCCACCAGCTTGTCGATCTCCGCGATGTAGCGGTCGGTCATCTTCTGGATCTCGGCCTCGGCGCGCTTCTGCTCGTCCTCGGAGGCCTGCTTGTCCTTGACCAGCTTCTTGACCGCCTCGTTGGCGTCGCGGCGCAGGTTGCGCGTGGCGACCTTGGCGTTTTCGCCCTCGTGGCGGGCCAGCTTGGTCATCTCCTTGCGGCGCTCCTCGCTCATCGGCGGCATCGGCACGCGGATCAGGTCGCCCATGCTGGCGGGGTTCAGGCCCAGGTCGCTCTCGCGGATGGCCTTCTCGATCTTGGCGGCCATGTTCTTTTCCCAGGGCTGGACGCTGATGGTGCGCGCGTCCAGCAGCGCCACGTTCGCCACCTGCGACAGCGGCACCTGCGAGCCGTAGTACTCGACGTGGATGCTGTCCAGCAGCGCCGGGTTGGCCCGGCCGGTGCGGATGCGGGAAAGGTTGTTCTGCAAGGCAGAGATGGATTGCTTCATCTTGCCTTCGGTCGATGCGTGGATGTCGGCAATGGTCATGTCAGTCTTCCATGGCGCTGGCGTGGACCAGCGTGCCCTCGTCCTCACCCATCACCACGCGCTTGAGCGCGCCGTGCTTGAAGATCGAGAACACCTTGATCGGCAGGTTCTGGTCGCGGCACAGCGCGAAGGCCGTCGCGTCCATGATGCCGAGGTTCTTCGCGATCGCCTCGTCGAAGCTCAGGCGGGCGTAGCGCTGGGCGGAGGGGTCCTTCTTCGGATCGGCGCTGTACACGCCGTCCACCTTGGTGGCCTTGAGCACCAGCTCGGCACCGATCTCCGCGCCGCGCAGCGCGGCGGCGGTGTCGGTGGTGAAGAAGGGGTTGCCGGTGCCGGCGGCGAAGATCACCACCTTGCCTTCCTCGAGGTACTGCAGCGCCTTCGGCCGCACGTAGGGCTCGACCACCTGGTCGATGGCGATGGCCGACATCACGCGGGCGGTGAGGCCCTGCTTGTTCATCGTGTCGGCCAGGGCCAGCGAGTTCATCACGGTGGCCAGCATGCCCATGTAGTCGGCGGTGGCGCGGTCCATGCCGACCGAGCCGCCGGCCACCCCGCGGAAGATGTTGCCGCCGCCGATGACGACGGCCACCTCCACGCCCAGGTTCACCACCTCGGCCACCTCCTCCACCATGCGCACGATGGTCGCCCGGTTGATGCCGAAGGCATCGTCTCCCATCAGCGCCTCACCCGACAGCTTGAGCAGGATGCGCTTGTGGGCCGGTCGGGTGTCGGGCATAGGGGAAGGTCCTCTGGAGTTGGCGGGAGCGAGTGTAAGGCGGGCAGTGGAAAGCGCGGCGGGCCGGCAGACCGCGCCGCGGGGCGGGAACGCTCAGGCAGCGCCCTTGGCGGCGGCCACCTGGGCGGCCACCTCGGCGGCGAAGTCGTCGACCTTCTTCTCGATGCCTTCGCCCACCACGAACAGGGTGAAGCCCTTCACCGTGGTGCCCTTTTCCTTGAGCATCTGCTCGACGGTCTGCTTGTCGTTCTTCACGAAGGCCTGGTTGTGCAGCGAGACCTCCTTGAGGAACTTCTGCACGCCGCCCTCGATGCGCTTGGCGACGATGTCGTCCGGCTGCGGCTTCTTGCCGGCGGCCTCGGCGGCCTTGCGGTCCTCGTCGGCCTTGCCGGCGGCCACGGCGCGCTCGCGCTCGATCAGCTCGGCCGGCACGTCGGCGGCCGTCAGGGCCACCGGCTTCATGGCGGCCACGTGCATCGCCACGTCCTTGGCGGCCGTGTCGTCGCCTTCGTACTCGACCACCACGCCGATGCGGGTGCCGTGCAGGTAGGAGGCCAGCTTGGCGCCGGAGTCGAAGCGCTTGAAGCGGCGGAAGCTCATGTTCTCGCCGATCTTGCCGATCAGGCCCTTGCGCACGTCTTCCAGGGTGGGGCCGAAGCCGTCCTGGCTGTAGGCGAGCGCGCCCAGGGCGGCCAGGTCGGCCGGGTTGTTCTTGGCCACCAGCTCGGCCGCGGCCTGCGCCATGGCGATGAAGGAGTCGTTCTTGCTGACGAAGTCGGTCTCGCTGTTGACCTCGACGATGGCGCCGGTCTTGCCGTCGATGTAGGCGGCGACCACGCCTTCGGCGGTGATGCGCGAGGCGGCCTTGCCGGCCTTGCTGCCCAGCTTGACGCGCAGCAGTTCCTCGGCCTTCTCCATGTTGCCTTCGGCTTCGGTCAGTGCCTTCTTGCACTCCATCATGGGGGCGTCGGTCTTGGCGCGCAGTTCGGCGACCATGCTTGCGGTGATTGCTGCCATTGGGATGTTCTCCAGGATGCTTGTCTTGCGTGAATCGGATGAAAAAAAGGGGCAGCGAGCCCCTTCACTTCAGGCTGGTGCCGACGCTCAGGCCGAGGCGCCTTCCTCGACTTCGATGAACTCGTCGCCTTCGCCTTCACCGGCGGCCTTGGCCACGTCGGCCACGGCGTTGTTGCGGCCCTCGACGATGGCGTCGGCGATGCCGCGGGCGTACAGGGTGACGGCCTTGGAGGAGTCGTCATTGCCCGGGATCACGTAGTCGATGCCCTCGGGCGAGTGGTTGGAGTCCACCACGCCGATCAGCGGGATGCCGAGCTTCTTGGCCTCGGCCACGGCGATCTTGTGGAAGCCCACGTCGATCACGAAGATGGCGTCGGGCAGCGCGTTCATGTCCTGGATGCCGCCGATGTCCTTCTCCAGCTTCTCGATCTCGCGGGTGAAGGTGAGCTGCTCCTTCTTGGACAGCCCGTCCAGGCCGGCCTCCTGCTGGGCCTTCATGTCCTTCAGGCGCTTGATGGAGGTCTTGACCGTCTTGAAGTTGGTCAGCATGCCGCCGAGCCAGCGGGTCTCGACGTAGGGCATGCCGGCGCGGCGGGCTTCCTCGGCGACGATCTCGCGCGCCTGGCGCTTGGTGCCCACGAAGAGGATGGTGCCGCGGTTGGACGCCAGCTGGCGGGCGTACTTCTGCGCTTCCTGGAACATCGGAAGCGACTTTTCCAGGTTGATGATGTGGATCTTGTTGCGGCTGCCGAAGATGTAGGGAGCCATCTTCGGGTTCCAGAAGCGGGTCTGGTGGCCGAAATGGACACCGGCTTCCAGCATTTCGCGCATGTTGGTCGACATTGTTTGCTCCAAAGGTTAGGTCTTGAAGCCAGCCCGTTTTCGCGCGGCGCATGCCCGGCGGGCTCTTTGCGACGCTGCGAACACCTTGAGGGGGCTGGTTCGCGGATGCGTTCCGCCGTTGCGCAGCCCCCTCGCAAGGAGGAAAGGCAGCCTGGGCGAAACCCGAAAAGTATAGCATGACGCCTCCTTTCCGGCGGGGCTGCGCCCCGTCTCCCACCCTCTGCCGCAGCCACCCCCACATGCCCGCTCCCGCCGACCTGAACGCCACCCTCGCCGCCCTGCGCGCCGGCCGCACCGATGCGCCGGCGCAGATCGAGCTCGCCCTCGAGGCCGCCCGCTCGCCGGCCTGCGCCCACGCCTTCGTCGCCCTGCACGCCGAGAACGCGCGCCGGCAGGCTGCCGCCGCCGCGCCCGGCCGGCCGCTGGCCGGGCTGGCCTTCTCGGTGAAGGACCTGTTCGACGTCGCCGGGGCGCCCACCCCCGCCGGCTCCGTGGTGCTGGCCCACGCGCCGGCGGCCGCGCGCAGCGCGCCGGCCGTGCAGCGCCTGCTGGACGCCGGCGGGGCGCTGGTCGGGCGCACCAACATGACCGAGTTCGCCTTCTCCGGCGTCGGCGTCAACCCGCACCACGGCACGCCGGCCAACCCGGCGGACACGGCGACCGCACGCATCCCGGGCGGCTCCTCATCGGGGGCCGCGGTGTCGGTGGCCGCCGGCGCCGCCTTCATCGGCCTGGGCTCGGACACCGGCGGCTCGATCCGCATCCCCGCCGCCCTGTGCGGCATCGTCGGCTTCAAGCACACCGCGCGGCTGGTGCCCACCGAAGGCGCCGTGCCCCTGTCGACCACGCTGGACACGGCCTGCGCCATGACGCGCTCGGTGCGCGACGCGGTGCTGGCGCACGAGATCCTGGCCGCGCGGCGCGTGCGGCCCGACCCGACGCCGCTGGCGCAGCGCCGGCTGGCCGTGGTGAAGGACCTCTTCCTCGACGGCCTGGACGCCGGCGTGGGCACCGCCTTCGAGCGCGCCCTGCAGCGCCTGCGGGATGCCGGCGCCCGCATCGACGGGATCGCGCTGCCGCCGCTGGCCGACCTGCCGGCCATCAACGCCACCGGCGGCTTCTCGGCCGCCGAGAGCTACGCCTGGCACCGCCTGCTGCTGGAGCGCAGCGGCGCCGGCTACGACCCGCGCGTGGCGCAGCGCATCCTCAAGGGCGCCGGCATGACGGCCTGGCAGTACCTGGACCTGGTGCGCGAGCGCGCCGCCTGGATCGAGCGCATGCAGGCCCTGATGGCGCCCTACGACGCCCTGCTCTCGCCCACCGTGCCGATCGTCGCGCCGCCCATCGCCGACGTGGCGCCTGGCGCCGAGCGCGACGAAGCCTTCTTCCGCGTCAACGCGCTGCTGCTGCGCAACCCCTCGGTGGTGAACATGCTGGACGGCTGCGCCGTCTCCATCCCCTGCCAGGCGCCGGGCGAACTGCCCGCCGGCCTGATGCTGTGGCAGGCCGCCCTGCACGACGACACGGTGCTCGCCGTCGCGGCGCAGGCCGAAGAGTTGCTTCAAAAAGAATAGCAGCCAGCGCACGGCGGCGGCTGCTTCGCAGCGGCCTGCATCGGATCGGCTTCATTCATATAATTTCATTTGAAATTATATCGAAAGAAATCATGGACACCGGTTCCCGCCTCCACCGCCTGCTGGCAGACCGTCCTGCGCCGCTGCGGGACGCGGTGATCGCCTCGCGCATGCTGCTGCGCACCGCCTCGCTGCTGGAGCAGCGCATCGACGCCGCGCTGGCGCCGCACGGCCTGACGATGCGCGAATACCTCGCGCTGGTGTTGATCGCCGACGACGCCGTCGAGCCGCTGCGCCCCTCCGACCTCGGGACCTCGCTGAACGCCAACCGCACCCGCATCACGCGGCTGCTCGACGGGCTGGAGGCCCGCGGCCTGGTGCGCCGGGTGCCCGACCAGGCCGACCGGCGCAGCCTGCACCTGGCGCAGACCGAGGCCGGCGCCGCGCTGGTGGCCGCCGCCACCCCGCTGGCGCACGCCGCGTACCTGGCCGCCTGGGCCCCGCTGGGCGAGGACGGCACGCGCCGCACCGGCGGCGCCCTGCGCCGGCTGCACGAGCACCTGGCGAAGGACGCATCGTGAGCGGCGCTGCGCGCCGCCTTGCCCCGCTGCTGCGCCACGCCGGCCGCAAGCGCCTGCTGATGCTGCTGCTGGGCCTGCTGGTCGGGCTCGACTTCCTGGAAAACGGGATGTTCATCTTCGCCGCCAGCCACATCGCCGGCGGCGTGGGGGCGGGTCCGCGCGAGTTCGCCGAGGTGCAGGCGGCCTACGCCGTGGCCAGCATGCTGTCGATCGCGGCGCAGCAGTGGCTGTCGCGCCACTTCGGCTACCGGCGCTACCTGGCCGGCGCGCTGGTGCTGTTCACGGTCGGCGCACTGGCGGCTGCGCAGGCCGGCAGCACCGCGGGGCTGGCGCTGGCGCGCACGGTGCAGGGCCTGGGCAGCGGCGCGCTGTTCACCAGCAGCCGCGTCCTGGTGCAGATGCTGTTCACGGCGGCCGACCGGCCGGCGGCGACCAAGTGCTTCATGATCGGCGCCTTCGGGACCGGCGCCCTCTCGCCGATCCTGGCCGCGACGATGGTCGAGGCATGGGGCTGGCAGTGGGTCTTCCTGGCCGCGCTGCCGCCGGCCGGCATCGCGCTGGCCGGCGTGCTCGCGCTGCTGCCCGGCGGCGTCGGCCGCGGCGGCGAGCCGGTGCGCTGGGCGGCCGGGCCGCTGCTGTTCTTCGCCGCGGCCATCGGCTGCGTGCAGTGGGCGCTGTCGGAGGCGCGCTATGAGGTGTTCTCGCACCCGGCGCGCCTCACGCTCGCGGTGCTGGCCGGCGCCGCATTGGCGGGCGCCTTCCTGCGGCACCAATGGCACCACCACGAGCCGCTGCTGCGCCTGCGTGAACTGCGCCACCCGGCCTACGTCATGGGCCTGGGGCTGTACTTCCTCTACTACTGCCTCACCAACTTCAGCGCCTACCTGTTCCCCATCTTCGCCGAGCGCAGCCTGGGCCTGCCCCTGGCGACCACCGGCTGGCTCAACGGCTTCGCCGGCGTGGCGAGCGTGGGCATGGCCTGGCTGTACATCCGCTTCGGGCCGCGCATGGCGAAGAAGAAGCCGCTGGTCGTCGGCGGCGCCCTGGGGCTGGCACTGGCCTCCTGGCTGTTCGCCGTGCTGCCGCCCGGAGCGCCGGCCGCCGCGCTGTGGCTGGGCGTGGCCGTCAAGGGCCTGTTCGGCGTGCTGATGATCCTGCCGGTGGCAGGCCTGACCTTCCGCAGCCTGGGCGAGGCCCAGTTCGCGCACGGCTACCAGAGCAAGAACCTGATGCGGCAACTGGCCGGCTCCTTCTCCACCGCGGTGGCGGCCATCGCGCTGCAGGACCGGCAGTTCGCCACCGCGAGCGACCTGGCCGCACGCCTGAACACGGCCAACCCCGCCGCCACCCAGTGGCTGGACACGCTGCAGGCCGGCTTCGCCGCCCACGGCATGGCGCCCGCGCAGGCGCACGGCGCCGCCCTGGCGGAACTCTCGCGCGTGGTCGACCAGCAGTCGCTGCTGATGGCCTGCGAGGACCTGTACCGCGGCCTGGGCCTGCTGGCCCTGGCGACGGGCGTGGTGGTGCTGGTGCAACGGCGGCTCAAATAGCGCCCGCCGGCGACCGGCGGGCCGCCGCGCGTCCACTATCCTCGCTACCTCCGGCGCAGCCGCGGCGCGCCCTGTTCCTGCCCCTGTCTTCATGAAAATCGCCATCGTGGGCGCCGGCATCATCGGCGTCACCACCGCCTGGGAGCTGGCCTGCGATGGCCACGAGGTCCACGTCTTCGACCGCCGCAGCGCCGCGGCCGAGGAATCCAGTTTCGCCAACGCCGGCGTGGTCGCGCCCGGCTACGTCACGCCCTGGGCCGCGCCCGGCATGCGCATGAAGGTGCTGCGCTCGCTGCTGTCCTCGCACGGCGCGATCAAGCTGCGCTGGCCGCTCAGCGGACGCGACGTCGGCTTCATGCGCGCCTGGCAGCGCGCCTGCCGGCTGGAAACCTACCTGGCCAACCGCGCCCGCATGCAGCGCCTGGCCTTCTACAGCCGCCAGCGGCTGCACGGCATCGTGGCGGCGCGCGAACTCGTCTACGAGCGCAGCGACGGCTACCTGGTGCTGCTGCGCGGCAAGCGCGAGAAGAAGCTCGTGCGGCCCGGCCTGGAGGTGCTGCGCCAGGCCGGCGCGGTGTTCCGCGAGATCGACGCCGACGAGGCGCGGCGCCTCGAGCCCGCGCTGTCGCCCGACACGGACCTGGCCGGCGCCATCCACCTGCCCGACGACGAGGTGGGCAACTGCCGCCAGTTCGCGATGCTGCTCAAGCGCGAGGCCGAGGCGCTGGGCGCGCAGTTCTTCTTCGACTGCGACATCGCGCCGCTGTCGCGCGCGGCGCCCCGCTCGCTCTCGCTGGCGGCCGGCTCGCCGGCGCTGGCATTCGACGCCGTGATCGTCTGCGCCGGCGTCGCTGGCGCCGCGCTGCTGGCGCCGCTGGGCGTGCGGGTGCCGCTGGCACCGGTGTACGGCTACTCGCTCAGCGCATCGATCCGCGAGCCGCTCAATGCGCCGCGCAGCGCGGTGATGGACGAGCGCTTCAAGGTCGCCATCTCGCGCATGGGCCTGCGCGTGCGCGTGGCCGGCAGCGCGGAGCTGGGCGGGCGGCCCGGCGAGCTGCATCCGGGGGCCGTGCAGACGCTGTACAAGGTGCTGCACGACTGGTTCCCGGCTGCGGCGCAGATCGAATCGGGCGGCGTGCAGCAGTGGAAGGGCGCGCGGCCCATGCTGCCCGACGGCCCGCCCGTCATCGGCCCCAGCGGCGTGCCCGGCGTGTGGCTGAACCTGGGCCACGGCTCCAGCGGATGGGCGCTCTCGTGCGGCAGCGCGCGCGTGCTGGCCGACATGGTGGCCGGCCGCGAGGCGGAGATCGACCTGGAGGGCCTGGGGCTGGAGCGGCTGCTGCCCGGCGCCTGAATCCCTCGCGCGGCGGCAGAATCGGCCGATGCGCCCGATCCGCCCGTCCGACCTCGCCGCACCGCTGCCCCTCTTCGGCGTCGAGGCCTCGCGCCGCATCGAAAGCCTGGCCGCCGCGCCGCTGCCGCCGCACACGCTGATGCAGCGCGCCGGCCTGGCCGTGGCGCGGCTGGCGATGGCGCTGGCGCCGCGCGCCGGCACCGTCTGGATCGCCTGCGGGCCGGGCAACAACGGCGGCGACGGCTTCGAGGCCGCGATGCACCTGGCGGCGCGCGGCTTCGCGCCGGTCGTCACCTTCGCCGGCGACGAAGCGCGGCTACCGCAGGACGCCGCCGCCTCGCTGCGCCGCATGCGCGCGGCCGGCGTGACGCTGGCCGCGGCCCCGCCCGCGCAGTTCGACCTCGCCATCGACGCCCTCCTCGGCCTGGGCGCGCGGCGGGCGCCGGAAGGCACGATGGCCGACTGGCTGCGCCGGATGCGTTCGGGGCCGGCGCCGCTGCTGAGCGTGGACCTGCCCTCCGGCCTGGACGCCGACAGCGGCCGGCTCGGGCCCGATGGCGGCGCAGCCCCCCGCTTCTGCCTGAGCCTGCTGACGCTCAAGCCCGGCCTGTTCACGGCCCACGGCCGCGACGCGGCGGGCGAGGTCTGGTTCGACGACCTGGGCTGCGTGCCCGGTGACGTGGCGCCGGATGCCCTGCTGGCCGCCGCCCCGGCCCCCGCGGCCCGGCCCCACGCCTCGCACAAGGGCAGCTTCGGCGACGTGGCGGTAATCGGCGGCGCCGAGGGCATGGTCGGCGCGGCCGTGCTGGCCGGCACGGCCGCGCTGCATGCCGGCGCCGGGCGCGTGTTCGTCGCGCCGTTGGCGCCGCCGGCCGCTGCGCCGGCGTGGGACGGCACGCAGCCCGAATTGATGTTCCGATCGCCCGGCGCGCTGGCGCTGGCGCACCAGGCCGTCGTGTGCGGCTGCGGCGGGGGCGAGGCGGTGCGCGCCCTGCTGCCGCGCGTGATCGACGAAGCCGGCTCTCTGGTGCTGGATGCCGACGCACTCAACGCGCTGGCCGCCGACGCGCCGCTGCGCGATGCCGTGGCGCGCCGTGCCGGCCGCGGCCTGCCGACGGTGCTGACGCCGCATCCGCTGGAGGCGGCGCGGCTGGCGGGCTGTTCCGCCGCCGAAGTGCAGGCCAATCGCCTGCGCCACGCCCGCGACCAGGCGACCGCGCTGGCTTGCACGGTGCTGCTCAAGGGCACCGGCACGGTGATCGCTTCGCCGGGCGAGACGCCACGGATCAACCCGACCGGCAACGCCCGGCTGGCGACCGCGGGCACCGGCGACGTGCTGGCGGGCATGGTGGGCGCCGCGCTCGCCGCAGGCCTGCCGCCGCACGAGGCGGCGGCCGCGGCCTGCTGGCGCCACGGCGCGCTGGCCGACGGCTGGCCGCCCGCACGCGCGCTCACCGCATTGGCACTGGCCCGCGCCGCGCAACCATTCTGAAACCGCCTCAGCCGCGCCCGACGAAGGGCATCTTGGTCGCCATCACCGTGTGGAAGAGCACGTTGGCCTCCAGCGGCAGGTTGGCCATGTAGAGCACCGACTGGCCGACGATGGCCACGTCCATCACCGGCTCCACCGCGATCTCGCCATTCGCCTGCGGCACGCCCTTCTGGAAGCGCGCCGCCATCTCGGTCAGCGCGTTGCCCACGTCGATCTGGCCGACGGCGATGTCGTACTTGCGCCCGTCCAGCGAGGCCGTCTTGGTCAACCCGGCCACCGCGTGCTTGGTGGCGGTGTAGGCAATGGAGTTGGGCCGCGGCGTGGTGGCGGAGATCGAGCCGTTGTTGATGATCCGCCCGCCGCGCGGCGACTGGTCGCGCATCACGCGGAAGGCCTGCTGGATGCAATAGAACATGCCGTTCAGGTTGATGTCGACCACACCCTTCCACTGCTCGGCCGTCCAGTCCTCGAAGGGCCCCTGCGGATTGCCGACGCCGGCGTTGTTGAACAGCAGGTCGACGCGGCCGAAGCGCTCGACCACCGCGGCGAACAGCGCGGCCACCGATTCCTGCCGGGCCACGTCGGTGGGCACGGCGAAGGCGCGCGCGCCGGCACCGGATTCGTCGGCCACCGCTTCCAGCGGCTCCAGCCGGCGCCCGGCCAGGGCCACGCTCCAGCCGTCGGCCAGCAGCGCCAGGGCGGCGGCGCGGCCGATGCCGGAGCCCGCCCCGGTGACGATGGCGATGCGGGAGGTCTTGTCGTTCATGCGGTCTTCTCCTTGGATGCGGACCGGCGGCGCTCAGCCGCGCGGCCCCTTGTTGCTGCGCTTGTTCTTCATCTTGCCGGCGGCCTTCTTGACCGCCGACGTCAGGGCCTGGATGGGCGAGGTCGGGCGCGCGTCGCGCGCCTTGCTGCGCGACTGGCGCTTCTTGTCGGAGGCCTTGGCGGGCACGCCCGAAGGAGGCGCGACGCCCTTGTCCTTCATCGCGCGCGCCGCCAGTTCCTCGCCCTCGCGCACCAGGCGGAAGTCGATCTTGCGGCCGTCCAGGTCGACCCGGCTGACCTGCACCCGCACGCGGCTGCCGATGGCGTAGCGGATGCCGGTGCGCTCGCCGCGCAGTTCTTGGCGCGCCTCGTCGAACTTGAAGTACTCGCCGCCCAGCTCGGTGATGTGCACCAGCCCCTCGACGTACATCGCGTCCAGCGTGACGAAGATGCCGAAGGTGGTCACGGCCGTGACCACGCCGCCGTACTCCTCGCCCAGGTGCTCGCGCATGTACTTGCACTTGAGCCAGGCCTCGACGTCGCGGCTGGCCTCGTCGGCGCGGCGCTCGTTGGCGCTGCAGTGCAGGCCGGCGGCCTCCCAGGCCTGCACTTCCTTGCTGTGCGGCGCCGCCGGCTTGGCCTGCCGGGCGACCGGCGCCTTCACCCGCGAGGCCAGGCGCTTGGCCAGCTTGGCGTGCGCCTCGCCCGGCGTGGGCAGCACGGGGAGCTGGTACTTCGTGTTGCCCAGGATCGCCTTGATCACGCGATGCACCAGCAAGTCCGGATAGCGGCGGATCGGGCTGGTGAAGTGCGTGTAGGCCTCGTAGGCCAGGCCGAAGTGGCCGCTGTTGATCGGCGTGTAGATCGCCTGCTGCATCGAGCGCAGCAGCATGGTGTGGATCTGCTGCGCGTCGGGGCGCTCCTTGGTCGCCTGCGCGATGGCCTGGAACTCCGACGGGTGCGGCTCGTCGCTGATCGACATGCCCACCGCCATCGCCTTGAGGTAGTTGCGCAGGATCTCCTTCTTCTCGGGCGTGGGGCCTTCGTGCACGCGATACAGGCCCGGATGCTTGCCCTGCGCGATGAAGTCGGCGCTGCACACGTTGGCCGCGAGCATGGCCTCTTCGATCAGGCGGTGCGCGTCGTTGCGGATGCGCGGCACGATCTTCTCGATGCGGCCGGCGTCGTCGCAGACGATCTGCGTCTCGGTGGTCTCGAAGTCCACCGCGCCGCGTTTCTCGCGCTGCGACAGCAGCGCGCGGTACACGTCGTGCAGGTTCAACAGGTCCTGCACCCGCTCCTGCCGCCGCATCGCCTCCGGCCCGCGCGTGTTCGCCAGGATCGCCGCCACCTCGGTGTAGGTGAAGCGGGCGTGGCTGAACATCACGGCCGGGTAGAACTGGTAGGCCTCGATCTCGCCGGCGCCCGTCACCACCATGTCGCACACCATGCACAGGCGCTCGACCTCGGGGTTGAGCGAGCACAGCCCGTTGGACAGCTTCTCCGGCAGCATCGGGATCACCCGGCGCGGGAAGTACACGCTGGTGGCGCGGTCGTAGGCGTCGATGTCGATCGGCGAACCGGTCTTCACGTAGGCGCTGACGTCGGCGATCGCCACCAGCAGGCGCCAGCCGTTCTTCGCCGACCGGCCGCGGCCGACCTTCGTCGGCTCGCAGTACACCGCGTCGTCGAAGTCGCGCGCGTCCTCGCCGTCGATGGTGACCAGCGGCACGTCGGTCAGGTCCACGCGGTTGCGCTTGTCGGCGGGGCGCACCTTGTCCGGCAGCGCCTTGGCTTCCGCGAGGCAGGCCTCGGAGAACTCGTGCGGCACGCCGTACTTGCGCACCGCGATCTCGATCTCCATGCCGGGGTCGTCGATCTCGCCCAGCACCTCGGTCACACGCCCGACGGGCTGGCCGAACAGAGCCGGCGGCTCGGTGAGCTGCACCACCACCACCTGGCCCGTCTTCGCGGCGCCGGTGGCGCCCTTGGGGATCAGCACGTCCTGCCCGTAGCGCTTGTCCTCCGGCGCGACCAGCCAGATGCCGCCTTCGTGCAGCAGCCGGCCGATGATCGGCTGCTCGGGCCGCTCGATGATCTCCACCACGCGGCCCTCGGGGCGGCCGCGGCGGTCGGTGCGCACGATGCGCGCCTTGACGCGGTCCTTGTGCAGCACCGCACGCATCTCGTTGGGGGGCAGGTAGATGTCGGCCTCGCCGTCGTCGCGCTGCACGAAGCCGTGCCCGTCCCGATGGCCCAACACCGTTCCTTCAATTTCTTCCAGCAGACTGCCGGAGTGGCCTGAATTTTTGATATGATCTCCTTCTGTTCTGAAACGCAGACGTTCTTGCTTACCCAGCGAGAACATCAGCCCAGGTGGCGGAATTGGTAGACGCACTAGTTTCAGGTACTAGCGAGTAACATCGTGGAGGTTCGAGTCCTCTCCTGGGCACCAAACACACAAAGCCACCGGCAACCCCGGTGGCTTTTTCTTTGCGGCTTCGGCTGCGACGGTCGGTCACGCGACGTGATGCCTCAGACGGGCAGCGCCACTAGGTCGTGGCCTTCGGTGGCCACGATGCGCGCCCGCGTGAACTCGCCCACCTTCAGTTGCTTGCTGATCTTCTCGGGCGGCAGCAGGCGCACGATGCCGTCGATCTCGGGCGCGTCCGCATAGCTGCGCCCCACCCCGCCCCTGCGGCCCATCGCCGGCGCCGAATCCACCAGCACCTGCATGTTCGCGCCGATGCGGCGCTTCAGGCGCTCGGCCGACACGGCCTCGGCCACTTCCATGAATCGGGCGCGGCGCGCCTCGCGCTCGGCCTCCGGCAGCATGCCGGGCAGCTCGTTGGCGGTGGCGCCCTCGACCGGGCTGTAGGCGAAGCAGCCGGCGCGGTCGATGCCGGCCTCCCGCACGAAGTCGAGCAGGTGCTCGAACTCGCTTTCCGTCTCGCCCGGGAAGCCGGCGATGAAGGTGCTGCGAATCACCAGCTCGGGGCACATCTCGCGCCAGCGCGCGATGCGCTCCAGGTTCTTCTCGCCGCTGGCCGGGCGTTTCATGCGCCGCAGCACGTCGGGGTGGCTGTGCTGGAAAGGCACGTCCAGGTAAGGCAGCACGCGGCCCTCGGCCATCAGCGGGATGATCTCGTCCACGCTCGGGTACGGGTACACGTAGTGCAGCCGCACCCAGGCGCCGTAGGGCTCGGCGATCTCGCCCAGGGTGCGCACCAGTTCCAGCATGCGCGTCTTGACCGGCTTGCCGTCCCAGAAGCCGGTGCGGTACTTCAGGTCGACGCCGTAGGCCGAGGTGTCCTGGCTGATCACCAGCAGTTCCTTCACGCCACCCTCGAACAGCGCGCGCGCCTCCTTCAGCACGTCGCCCACCGGCCGCGACACCAGGTCGCCGCGCATCGAGGGGATGATGCAGAAGGTGCAGCGGTGGTTGCAGCCCTCGCTGATCTTCAGGTAGGCGTAGTGCTTCGGCGTGAGCTTGATGCCGGCCGGCGGCACCAGGTCCACGAAGGGGTCGTGCGGCTTGGGCAGGTTGGCGTGGACGGCGTCCATCACCTCCTGCGTCGCATGCGGGCCGGTCACCGCCAGCACGCTGGGGTGCATCTGCTGCACCAGGTTGCCGCCGTCCTGCCCGGCCTTGGCGCCCAGGCAGCCGGTGACGATCACCCGCCCGTTCTCCGCCAGCGCCTCGCCGATGGTGTCCAGGCTCTCCTTCACGGCGTCGTCGATGAAGCCGCAGGTGTTCACGATGACGATGTCCGCGCCCTCGAAGGTCTTGGACGTGCTGTAGCCCTCGGCACTGAGCTGGGTGAGGACGAGTTCCGAATCGGTCAGCGCCTTGGGACAGCCCAGGCTGACGAAGCCGACCTTGGGCGCTGCGGCGGCCGGCGGGCTGGTTCGTTCGGGGGAGGCAACTTCGCTCATCGCGCTATTGTCCCAGTTCCGGGGCGCCCCGGCCCGATGGCGCCCCGCCCGCGCGGGGTGTTCAGGGCCGCTTGATGCCGAAGGCGCCGAGGACCTGCTCGGTGTTCTTCTGCATCTGCTCCTGCATCTGCAGGAAGACGTTCTTGGACTGCTCGACGTAGCTGCCCATCAGCCCCTGCAGCATGGGCGACTGCATCGACATGAAGCGGGCCCACATCTCGGGCGTGAGGCTCTGCGCCTTCTCGGCCAGTTGGGCCTGCACCTCGGTCATGGCCTGGATGTTCTTCTCCAGGTACGGCGCCATGAAGCCCTGCATCGCGTGGCCGTAGAAGCGGATGATGCTGGCCAGCACCTGCTCGGTGAACATCGGCGCGCCGCCCGCCTCTTCCTCCAGGATGATCTGCAGCAGGATGCTGCGCGTGAGGTCGTCGCCGGTCTTCGCGTCGCGCACCACGAAGGGCGCGTTCTCCATCACCAGTTGCTTGACCTCGGCCAGCGTGATGTACGCCGAGGTGTCGGTGTCGTAGAGCCTGCGGTTGGGGTACTTCTTGATGACGCGCTGCGGCGACTTGGAAGCGCCCTTCTTGCTCTGCACTGCTCACTCCTTGCGGCGCCCGCTGGTGGGGCGGTCCGGATCATTCTAGGAAGCGGTATTGCTGCACCGCGCCAAGGTTTACCCTGACCGGCCCGGCCCGCCTCAGGGGGTGGTGGCGTACTCCGCGCCGCAGCTGCGGCACCGGCCCGTTTCGGTGATGCCGTCGCCGGCGCGGTGGAAGCTCAGCAGGTGCTTAAAGCCGCCGAACACCCAGCAGCGCGGGCAGTGCTCCTGGCCGGCCACCGGCAGGTAGGCGCGCGCCCGCTGCTCGGCGCGCTCGCGCGTCACGGCGGCGCCGTGGCTCTCCGCGCGCAGCACGTCCTCGGCCGCCATGGTGTCGACGCGGCCTGCGGCGCGGTCGTTCATGCCGTAGACCGCCCGCGCGAACTCCAGCGGCGCCTGGCGCATGAGCGCTGCCAGGCGCGATTCCACGGCCTGGAGCTGCGGGGCGTCGATGGAGGTCATGGGCTGGAAAAAGTACGGATCAGGCGGCATGCGCATGCCGGCGTCAAGGTACCACAAGCCAGGGGCCGCCTCCAGACATGCGCCGCGCACGAGGGCCCGGAGCCTGCCTCCCGCAAGGGAGGCCTCTGGAGGCAAGGAGAGAAAGGAAATTGGTAGGCGCGATTGGACTCGAACCAACGACCCCCACCATGTCAAGGTGGTGCTCTAACCAGCTGAGCTACGCGCCTAAGGGTGTTCGAGAAGTGAGATTGTAGCAGGAAGAACGCGGCCTTCTTCGGGCCGCGCCCCTCTCTTTCCGTTTCTGCTCAGCGCCGGCGCGCCCAACGCACGCCCGGCACGTTCGCCACGACGCCCAGCACCTGCGCCAGGCGGCTCGTGTCGGTGATCTCGATGGTGAAGGTCATCCATGCCGTGCCGCGCACCGACTGCGTCTGCACGCCGATGACGTTCATCTTCTCGCGGGCGAAGACGTCCGAGATGTCGCGCAGCAGCCCCTGCCGGTCGGCCGCCTCGACCGCCACGTCGACGGCATAGACCGAGTCGCCGGCGCCGGCCTTGGGCTTGCCCCACTCCACCTCGATCACGCGCTCGCGGTTGCGGTTGGCCATGTGCCGGAAGGTGCTGCAGTCGGCACGGTGCACGCTCACGCCATGGCCGCGCGTGACGAAGCCGCGGATCGCGTCCGGCGGCGCGGGCCGGCAGCACTTGGCCAGTTGCGTCATCAGCGACGAGACGCCGACCACCAGCACGCCGCCCTTGCTGCCCTGCTCGCTGCCGCGCGGCTTGCGCACCAGGGGCACGTCGTCGGCCGGCGGCGCGGCCTCCTGCGGGCGCAGCAGGTTCTCGATGTTGCGCAGGGAGAACTCGTCCTTGCCCACCACCTCGAACAGCTGGTCGGCCGAGCGGAAGCCCAGTTGCGAGGCCAGGTCGTCCAGCTTGAGCGCCGTCCTGCCTTCCCGCTGCAGCAGCCGCTCCACCGCCTCGCGGCCGCGGGCGACGGTCTCCTGCGTCGCCTGCGCGTTGAACCAGGCCCGCACCTTGGCGCGTGCGCGCTGGCTGGCCAGGTAGGCCAGGTCCGGGTTGAGCCAGTCGCGCGAGGGGCCGCCCTCCTTGGCCGCGATGACCTCCACCGTCTGCCCGTTCTGCAGCGGCGTGTTCAGCGGCACCATCGCGCCGTCGACCCGCGCGCCGCGGCAGCGGTGGCCCAGTTGCGTGTGGACGGTGTATGCGAAGTCCACCGGCGTGGCGCCCTGCGGCAGCTCGACGATGGCGGCATCGGGCGTGAGCACGTAGATGCGGTCGTCGAACAGCCCCTTGCCCTGGTCGCCGCCGGCGAGGTCGCGTTCCCAGGCCAGCAGCTGGCGCAGCACGGCGATCTTGGCGTCGTACTCGCCGCCGGCCCACACCCCGGCGTAGCCGCGCGGTCCGGCCTCCTTGTAGGCCCAGTGCGCGGCCACGCCGTGCTCGGCGTGCTCGTGCATCTGCTCCGTGCGGATCTGGATCTCGATGGGCTTGCCGGCCTGCCCGTTCGCCACCTCGCGCACCACCGTGTGCAGCGACTGGTAGCCGTTGGCCTTGGGCCGGGCGATGTAGTCGTCGAACTCCTCGACGATGGGCTGGAAGTGCGAATGCACCCAGGCCAGCACCGCGTAGCAGTCCTTCACGTCGGTCACGATGACACGCAGCGCCAGGATGTCGAACACCTGGCCGAAGTCCAGCGACTTGCCGCGCATCTTCTTGACGATGCTGTAGATGTTCTTCGGCCGTCCCTGCACGGTGGCGGTGATGCCCTGCGCCGCCAGTTCGCGCTCCAGGCGCTCGCGCAGCTGCGCCACGTAGCCCTCGCGCTCCACGCGCTTCTCGTCCAGGAGGCGCGCGATGAGCTTGTAGGTCTCGGGCTCCAGGAAGCGGAAGGACAGGTCCTCGATCTCCCACTTCACCTGCCAGATGCCCAGCCGGTTGGCCAGCGGCGCGAAGACCTGCAGCGACTCGCGCGCCAGGCTCTCGGGCACCGGCGTCCTGGAGGCCGCCGCATGCCGCAGCGTCTGCAGGCGCGAGGCCAGGCGCAGCATCACCACCCGCAGGTCGCGCGAGAAGGCGAGCAGCATCTTGCGCACGTTCTCCGTCTGCGCGCCGGCGTCCTGGTGGGCGGTGACGACCGAACGGGTCTGCTTCTGCACCTGCACCAGCTTGGTGGTCTCCACCGCCAGCGCGGCGAAGTTGTCGCCGAAGACCTTGGCGATGACTTCCTGCGGCCGGTTCAGGTGCTGGCAGGAATAGACCAGGTAGGTCGCCGCCTGCATGGCTTCGGAGCCGCCCATGGACGCGACGATGGCCGCCACCGCGTCGGCATGGGCCAAGGTGTTCTCGCCGGTGTCGAGGAACTCGCCCTCGATCAGCGGCGCGGCGAAGGCGCGCGCCCGCTCCAGCATGTTCGCGATCGCCGGCTGCCCCTGCGCGGTGGCGGCGGACAGCGCGTGCTCGGCCGGCGCCGGCCGGGTGGTCGTCTCGGTCATCGAGCGCACGTCGCCCTCATCGGTCCAGCAGGAAGGACGCGACGGCCCCGCTCTGTGCCGGATCGATCAGCGTCGGCGCATGGCCGACCCCGGCGAACTCGACCAGCCGCGCGCGCGGGCCGCGCTGCGTCATGGCCTGCGCGGTGGCCGGCGAGAGCAGATCGGACTGCGCGCCGCGCAGCAGCAGCGTGGGCACGTGGATGGCGTCGTACAGGGCCCACGCGGCCTGCTCGGCCTGCGCGGCGATCTCGGGCGTGAGCGCGCGGATCGGCTCGGCGAGGGCCGGGTCGTAGTGCAGCACCACGCCGTCGCCGCCCTCGCCTGTGCCAGGCGCCTGCTTGCGCCGGCCGTCGGCGCTGCGCTCGCCCGCCGGCACGACCATCGGCCGCGTCAGCGCCAGCCACTGCTCGGGCGTGTGGGGACCGAAGCCGGTGGAAATCGACCACAGCGCATCGGCCGCGGCCTGCACGTCCGGGTAGCGTCCGCCGCGGCCGACATACGAGGCGATGCGCGCGATGGCGGCGGCCTCGATCGCCGGCCCCACGTCGTTGAGCACGAGCCGGCGCACCGGCGCCGGCAGCGGCAGGTCCTTCGCGCCCGCCAGCACCATGCCGATCAGCCCGCCCATGCTGGTGCCCACGACGTCGAGTGCACCGATCGGGGCCTCGGCCTGCAGCGCCGCGAGCAGCGCCAGCACGTCGCCGGCGTACTGCGGCACCTGGTAGCCCTGCGGATCGCGCAGCCAGTCGCTGCGGCCGCGGCCGACGATGTCCGGGCAGACGACGCGCAGCGGCCCGTGCACCTGCGCCAGCAGCACGCGCGCCAGCGTGTCGAAGTCGCGGCCCTGGCGCGTCAGGCCGTGCATGCACACGACGACGTGCGCCGCGGCGGGATCGCCCGGGCTGCTGTTCCATTGCCAGTACGCCATGCGATGACCGCCCTGCCCGTCGGGGCAGTTCACGAAATCGAGCCTGGGTTCAGTCATTCGAAGGGTCCGTCTTGCTGCGGATAATGGGCCGGTTCATCGTAATTGATCCGGAGTTCTCGCATCATGCTCAAAGGCAAAACCGCCCTCGTCACCGGCTCCACCAGCGGCATCGGACTCGGCATCGCCAAGGCCCTGGCGCAGCAGGGCGCCCACATCGTCCTCAACGGCTTCGGCGACTCGGCCGCGCCGAGGGCCGAGATCGAGAAGCTGGGCGTGCGCGCCGAGTACCACGGCGCCGACATGAGCAAGCCTTCGGAGATCGAGGACATGATGAAGTTCGCGGCCGCCAAGTTCGGCCGCGTGGATGTGCTGGTCAACAACGCCGGCATCCAGCACGTGGCGAAGGTGGAGGACTTTCCGCCCGAGAAGTGGGACGCCATCATCGCCATCAACCTCTCCAGCGCCTTTCACACCACGCGCCTGGCCGTTCCCGCCATGCGCGAGGCCAACTGGGGCCGCGTGATCAACATCGCCTCGGCCCACGGCCTGGTCGCCTCGGCGCAGAAGTCGGCCTACGTGGCGGCCAAGCACGGCATCGTGGGCCTGACCAAGGCGGTGGCACTGGAAACGGCCGCCACCGGCGTGACCTGCAACGCCATCTGCCCCGGCTGGGTGCTGACGCCGCTGGTGCAGAAGCAGATCGACGACCGCGCGGCGCGCGAAGGCATTCCGGTCGAGCAGGCGCAGCGCGAACTGCTCGGCGAGAAGCAACCTTCGCTGCAGTTCACCACGGTGGAACAGCTCGGCGGCCTGGCGGTGTTCCTGTGCTCGCCTGCCGCCGACCAGGTGCGCGGCGTGGCCTGGCAGGTGGACGGCGGCTGGACGGCCCAGTGAAGGCCGGGCCGGCAGCTTCCTCTACTTGAGCTGCACCGAGCCCGAGACGTCGATGGTCACCGCCGTCGTGCCGGCTTCCACCGGCACCGGCGCGTCGGACGAGAAGGACTTGGCGGCCGCAGCCATCACGCGCGGCTGCACCGGCCCGCCGTGGCTGGAATTGACCGACACCTCGCGCAGCGAATAGCCCGAGAAGCCGAAGCCGCGGGCCAGCTCGTCGGCCTTGCGCCGGAAGTTCTCGATGGCCAGCTGCTGCGCCTCGGCCTCCGACTTCTGGCGCTGCTCGCGGCTGAGGGCGAAGCCCACGTGGCTCACGGTCAGGGTGTCGATGCGCGAGGCGGTGCGCGTGATGCGGGCGAAGTCACGCCCTTCGAGGATCAACTGGGCGCTGCCCTGCCAGCCGCTGATCTTGCCCTCCCGGCTGTAGCGGGGGCTGAGGCTGAAGTTGCCGGTGCGTACGTCGAGCTGGCCCGGCTGGGCTTCCTTCTTGGCCTGCGCCAGCGCCGCGTCGAGCGCGCTGCGCACCTGGGACTGCACGGTCGCCGCGTCCGCGCCGTCGCGCGTGGTGCCGAGCGTCATGTTCAGCAGGTCCTGCTGGACCTCGACCGTGCCGCTGGCGGACAGCTGCAGCACGTTCTGCGGCGGGGTCCACGGGACGTTCTGGGCGGCCGCCGCACCGGCGGCAGCCAGCGCGGCGCAGACCGCGATCAGCTTCATGGCATTCAAATTCAAGACAGGCTCTCCCTGAAGTGGGTGTGGATGGCTGGATACGGGAAGGGAACGGCGCGGCCCGGCGCCGCGCCGGCTCACTGCCGCGAGTTGGACGCCCAGGGCCAGAAGACGCGCCAGCCGCTGCCGGCCGGCTGTCCGCTGCCGCCGGACGATACCGCCGGGCCGGACTCGGCCGTCTGCGTCGCCTCGTTGCGGGCCGCCCATTCGCTGCGCAGTTGCTCGCGCAACTGCGCCCTCTCGGCCGCCGTCAGCCGGCGCCCGGCCATGGCCTCGTCGGCGCGGATCTGCTCGCGCTGCTCGTCGCGGTGGTCGGCCACGGCGCGCCGCACGTCCAGGCGGTCGGGCTGGCCCGCACGCAGCCATTGCGCACCCGCTGCCAGGGGCGCGGCGACGGCGGCAAGGCACAGCAGACGCAGAATGACGGAACGGGGCATCGGCTCAGGCATCCATTGAAAAGCCTGACACTGTGCCACCCCAACGTGTCGCTTCGGCAAGGCGGGCGCGAGCGTGCGCAAGTTTTGTAACTTAGTGTCAGACAACACCGATTTCGCGGCAGACGTCAGAAGAACGCCTTCAGAATCGCCGCTGTTACAAATTCATCTCTCGGAACTGTTGCTCCAATGACTCAAGCACCCGCCCGAACCGACAAGATCGTCATCGTCGATGACGACGCCCGCATCCGCGACCTGCTGCGCCGCTACCTGACCCAGGAAGGCTTCGAGGTCATCGTGGCGGAAGACGGCAAGGCGCTCAACCGCATCCTGCTGCGCGACACGGTGGACCTGATCGTGCTCGACCTGATGATGCCCGGCGAGGACGGCCTGTCGGTGTGCCGCCGCCTGCGCGCCGCCAACGACCGCACCCCGATCATCATGCTCACCGCCAAGGGCGAGGACGTGGACCGCATCGTCGGCCTGGAGGTCGGCGCCGACGACTACCTGGGCAAGCCCTTCAACCCGCGCGAGCTGCTGGCGCGCGTGCATGCGGTGCTGCGCCGCCGCCCACCGCAGGAGGCGCCCGGCGCCCCCTCGACCGAAAACGAGATGGTCAGCTTCGGCCCCTTCGAGTTCGACCTGGGTTCGCGCACGCTCAAGAAGGACGGCGAGGAGCTCTCGCTGACCACCGGCGAGTTCGCCATGCTCAAGGCGCTGGTGCGCCACCCGCGCCAGCCGCTGTCGCGCGAGAAGCTGGCGCAACTGGCGCGCGGCCGCGAGTTCGAGCCCTTCGACCGCAGCCTGGATGTGCAGATCTCGCGTCTGCGCAAGCTGATCGAGTCCGACGCCGCCGCGCCGCGCTACATCCAGACGGTGTGGGGTGTCGGCTACGTGTTCGTGCCGGACGGCACGGCGTGACGCATCGTGTCGGCCGTCGCCGGCCCTGATACGACGCAGCCCAGCCCGCTGGCTGAGGACACGGCGTCGGTCACCCTGCCCACGCCGCTGGAGATGCGGCCGCACCGCGGCCGCCGCCGGCGCCTGCGGCTGGGCTTCAGCCTGTTCTGGCGCACCTTCTTCCTGCTGGCGCTGCTGCTGATGGGCTGCATCTTCGTGTGGCTGCAGACCTTCCGTTCGCTGGAGGACGAGCCGCGCTCCGTGCAGACGGCGCACCAGATCGCCTCGCTGGTCAACCTCACGCGCGCGGCGCTGGTCTATTCGGACGCCATCACCCGCGTCTCGCTGATCAAGACGCTGGCCGACCAGGAGGGCGTGCGCATCCTGCCGCGCGAGCCGCACGACCGCTTCGAGGCCTACACCCAGGGCACGCTGGACCGCCGCGCGACGGAGGAGCTGGTGGACCGCCTGGGCGAAGGCACGGTGATCGCCAGCCGCGTCAACGACGAGCCGGGCCTGTGGATCGGCTTCGCGATCGACTCCGACAACTACTGGCTGCTGCTGGACCCAGCGCGCTTTTCGCGCGTGGGCGGCCGCACCTGGCTGACCTGGCTGATCACGGCCGTGGCGCTGTCGCTGGCCGGCTCGGCGCTGATCACGCGCTTCATCAACCGGCCGCTCAAGCAGCTGTCGCGCGCCACCACGCAGGTGCGCGAGGGCGAGTACGAGGCGCACCGGCTCGACGAGCACGCGCGCACCAAGGAGATCCGCGACGTCAACGTCGGCTTCAACCGCATGGCCGACCAGCTCGCCAAGATCGAGCAGGACCGCGCCGTGATGCTGGCCGGCATCTCGCACGACCTGCGCACGCCGTTGGCGCGCCTGCGGCTGGAAACCGAGATGAGCGTGGCCGACGAGGACGCGCGCGCCCACATGGCCGCCGACATCGCGCAGCTGGACGCCATCATCGACAAGTTCCTCGACTACGCGCGGCCCGACCACGTGCAGTTCCTGCCGGTGCTGCTGCGCGACGTGATCGACGCCAGCATCTTCAGCGTGCAGGACTACGACGACGTGGAGATCAAGGTCGAGGTGGACCCGGAGCTGGCCGTGATGGCCGACGAGGTGGAGCTGATCCGCGTGATCTCCAACCTGGTGGAGAACGCCCGTCGCTACGGCAGGACCCCCGGCACCGAGGTCGCGCAAATCAACATCCAGGCCCAGGCGCACAACGACGCGGTGCTGCTGAAGGTGCGCGACCACGGCCCGGGCGTGCCGCAGTCGCTCCTGGTGCAGCTGACCAAGCCCTTCTTCCGCGGCGACGCGGCGCGCACCTCGGCGGCCGGCGCCGGGCTGGGGCTGTCGATCGTGGCCAAGAACATCGAGCGCATGGGCGGCAGCTTCGCGCTGACGAGCACGCCGGGACGCGGCTTCGCGGCCCACATGCGGCTGCAGCGCGCCGCCACCAGCCAGGCGGTGGCGGCGAAGAAGCAGAAGGCCGAAGGCAAGACGGCCCGGATGGCGTGAGCCTCAGCGGTGCAGCAGCACCGCGGCGCGCGCCTCCATCGCGCGGCCCTCGCCCACCGGGCCGAGCTTCTCGGCCGTCTTGGCCTTCACGTTGACCTGGCCGGCATCGAGGTCGAGCACATGCGCCAGCCGCGCGCACATGGCCGGGATGTGCGGCGCCAGCTTCGGCGCCTGCGCGATGACGGTGCTGTCGACGTTGCCGATCTGCCAGCCGGCGGCGCGCACGCGCCGCGCCGCCTCGGCCAGCAGCACCATCGAGTCGGCGCCGCGGAACTGCGGGTCGGTGTCGGGGAAATGGCGGCCGATGTCGCCGAGCGCCGCGGCGCCGAGCAGCGCGTCGGTGATCGCATGGGCCAGCACGTCGGCATCGGAATGGCCGACGAGGCCCTTGTCGTGCGCGATCTCGACGCCGCCCAGCACCAGGCGGCGGCCTTCGGCGAGCTGGTGGACGTCCCAGCCCTCGCCGATGCGGATGGAGAAGGGGGCGGCAGGCGCGGATTCGGTCATGGGATGCGGCGCGCCCCGGCGGTGGTGGCGCGCGCGGCAAGCACGGCCTCGGCCAGGGCGAAGTCCTCGGGATAGGTGATCTTGAAGTTCTGCGCGCTGCCCGGCACCAGGCGCGGCGCCAGGCCGGCGGCTTCGATGGCGCCGGCCTCGTCGGTGATGGCGTCGCCGGCTTGCGCCAGCGCCTCGGCCAGCGTGCCCAGGCGGAACATCTGGGGCGTCTGCGCCAGCCACTTGCCGGCCCGCGGCAGCGTGCCTGCCACGCGGCCCTCGGGTGTGGCCGCCTTGAGCGTGTCGGGCAGCGGCAGCGCCAGCAGGCCGCCCACCGGGTCGTCGGCGCAGTCGGCCACCAGCCGCTCGACCAGCGCCGGCGTGACCAGGCAGCGCGCGGCGTCGTGGACCAGCACCCAGTCCTGCGCGCCGGCGCCCGCTGCGGCCAGCGCGCGCAGGCCGTTCGCCACCGTGGCAGCGCGGGTGGCGCCGCCCACGCGCAGCAGCCGCTCGCCGGCGTGGGGAAAGTCCGGCAGCACCTGTTCGACGAGCGCGTCGTCCGGCGCCACCACCAGCGCCAGCGTCGCCAGCCGATGGCCCAGCGCGCGGAACGCCTCGACGGTGTGCGCCACGATCGGCCGCCCGGCCAGCGGCGCGTACTGCTTGGGCCCGGCCGCGCCGGCGCGCGCACCCACGCCGGCACACGGAACGAGCACATGCAGACGGGGTGCGGACATGGATGGATGCGAGGGTTGGCGCGGGGCGGCAAGCCCTGCGGAAAGAGGGGCGCCATTCTAGAATCGGGCTTCTCACACCCCTCGCCCCCACGGCGCGGGGTGTTTGTCATTTCCCGCACCGATGCAACTCCCCACCCTCCTTCCCGGCAAGCGCTTCACGCTGCCGCGCCCGCCGGCCTCCGGCGACGCGCTGCTGCTGGCGCGGCTGGCCGAGCGCGAGCAGCAGCACGGCCGCCTCGTCGCCCTCTTCACGGCCGAGGCCACCGACACCCAGCGCCTGCTCGACGAGATCGCCTTCTTCGCGCCCGGCCTGCGCTGCGCCGTCTTCCCGGACTGGGAGACGCTGCCCTACGACAGCTTCTCGCCGCACCAGGACCTGATCAGCGAGCGGCTGGCGACGCTGTGGCGCATCTCGCAGCGCGAGGTGGACGTGGTGCTGGTGCCGGCCACCACGGCGCTGTACCGCCTGGCGCCGCCGGCCTTCCTGGCCGGCTACACCTTCCAGTTCAAGACCGGGCAGAAGCTCGACGAAGCGAAATTCAAGGCCCAGCTCACGCTGGCCGGCTACAGCCACGTCACGCAGGTGGTCAGCCCCGGCGAGTACGCGGTGCGCGGCGGGTTGATCGACCTGTTCCCGATGGGCTCGCCGCAGCCCTTCCGCGTCGACCTGTTCGACGACGAGATCGACTCGATCCGCACCTTCGACCCCGACTCGCAGCGCAGCCTCTACCCGGTGCCCGAGGTGCGCCTGCTGCCCGGCCGCGAGTTCCCGATGGACGACGAGGCGCGCGCGCGCTTCCGCGCCCGCTGGCGCGAGTTGCTGGAGGGCGACCCGACCAAGAGCCGCATCTACAAGGACATGGGCAACGGCGTCGCCACCGCCGGCATCGAGTACTACCTGCCGCTGTTCTTCGACGAGACGGCCACAGTGTTCGACTACCTGGGCGCGGCCAGCACGCTGGTGCTGCACGGCGACCTGGAGGCGGCCTTCCAGCACTTCTGGCAGGACACGCGCGAGCGCTACCGGCTGGTGCAGGGCGACCCGGAGCGGCCTGCGCTGCCGCCGGAGGCGCTGTTCCTGTCGGCGGAGCAGTTCTACGGCAAGTCCAAGGCGCATCCGCAACTCGCTGTCCGCACCCCCTCCCCCGTTCGCGCTGAGCCTGTCGAAGCGCCTGGCCCGGCTTCGACAAGCTCAGCCCGAACGGTGGGGGAGGAATCCACATCCGCCTACGCCGAGTTCGAATCGCTGCCGCCCCTGGCCGTCTCGCGCGGCGCCGACGACCCACTCACCCGCCTGAAGGAGCACATCGCCCGCACGCCGCACCGCGTGCTGGTGCTGGCCGAGAGCGACGGCCGGCGCGAGAGCCTGCTGGACTTCCTGCGCGCCAGCGGCGTGAGCCCGCCGGCCTTCGACTCGCTGGCGGAGTTCGAGGAAGCGGAAGGCGAGAAGGCCGGCATCGCCACCGCCGCCGTCGCGGCCGGCTTCGCCTGGACCGAGGCCGGCATCGACTTCGTCACCGAGACCGAGCTGTTCGCCACCGGCCCCACCACGCGCCGGCGCGGCAAGCGGCAGGAGGCGACCAGCGACGTCGATGCGCTGATCAAGGACCTGTCGGAACTGAAGGTGGGCGACCCGGTCGTGCACAGCGCGCACGGCATCGGCCGCTACCGCGGGCTGGTCAACATGGACCTGGGCTCGAAGAACGCCGACGGCACGCCGGCCCTGCAGGAGATGCTGCACCTGGAGTACGCGGACAAGGCGACGCTGTACGTGCCGGTGTCGCAGCTGCACCTGGTCAGCCGCTACACCGGCGTGAGCGCCGACGAGGCGCCGCTGCACAAGCTGGGCAGCGGCCAGTGGGAAAAGGCCAAGCGCAAGGCTGCGGAGCAGGTGCGCGACGCCGCCGCCGAGCTGCTGAACATCTACGCCCGCCGCGCCGCGCGCGAGGGCTTCGCCTTCCGCTTCTCGGCGGCCGACTACGAGGTCTTCGCCAACGACTTCGGCTTCGAGGAAACAGCCGACCAGAAGGCCGCGATCCACGCCGTCATCCAGGACATGGTCTCGCCTCGCCCGATGGACCGCCTGGTCTGCGGCGACGTCGGCTTTGGCAAGACCGAGGTGGCGCTGCGCGCGGCCTTCGTGGCGGTGACGGGCGGCAAGCAGGTGGCCTTCCTCGCGCCGACCACGCTGCTGGCCGAGCAGCACCACCAGACGCTGGTGGACCGCTTCTCCAAGTGGCCGGTGAAGGTGGCGGAGATGAGCCGCTTCCGCTCCGGCAAGGAGATCGCAGCCGCCGCCAAGGGGCTGGCCGACGGCAGCGTGGACATCGTGGTCGGCACGCACAAGCTGCTCTCCGGATCGGTCAAGTTCAAGAACCTGGGCCTGCTCATCATCGACGAGGAGCACCGCTTCGGCGTGCGCCACAAGGAGGCGATGAAGGCGCTGCGCGCCGAGGTGGACGTGCTCACCCTCACCGCCACGCCGATCCCGCGCACGCTGGGCATGGCGCTCGAAGGCCTGCGCGACCTCTCCGTGATCGCCACCGCGCCGCAGCGCCGGCTGGCGATCAAGACCTTCGTGCGCAACGAAGGCACCGGCGTCATCCGCGAGGCGGTGCTGCGCGAACTCAAGCGCGGCGGGCAGTGCTACTTCCTGCACAACGAGGTCGAGACCATCGAGAACCGCCGCCAGAAGCTGGAGCAGATCCTGCCCGAGGCGCGCATCGCCGTGGCCCACGGCCAGATGCCCGAGCGCGAGCTGGAGCGCGTGATGCGCGACTTCGTGGCGCAGCGCTACAACATCCTGCTGTGCTCGACCATCATCGAGACCGGCATCGATGTGCCCACCGCCAACACCATCGTCATCAGCCGCGCCGACAAGTTCGGCCTGGCGCAGCTGCACCAGCTGCGCGGGCGCGTCGGCCGCAGCCACCACCAGGCGTACGCCTACCTGATGGTCCCCGACATCGAGGGCCTGACCAAGCAGGCCGCGCAGCGGCTGGACGCGATCCAGCAGATGGAGGAGCTGGGCAGCGGCTTCTACCTGGCGATGCACGACCTGGAGATCCGCGGCGCCGGCGAGGTGCTGGGCGAGAACCAGAGCGGCAACATGATGGAGATCGGCTTCCAGCTGTACAACGAGATGCTGGCCGAGGCGGTGAAGTCGCTCAAGGAAGGCAAGGAGCCGGACCTGCTCTCGCCGCTGAACGTGACCACCGAGATCAACCTGCACGCCCCCGCCCTGCTGCCCGACGACTACTGCGGCGACGTACACCTGCGCCTGTCCTTCTACAAGAAGCTGGCCACCGCGAAGACCTCCGACCAGATCGATGCGCTGCTGGAGGAGATCGTCGACCGCTTCGGCAAGCTCCCCGCCCAGGCGCAGACGCTGATCGACGTGCACCGCCTGCGCGTGCTGGCGCGGCCCTACGGCGTGGTCAAGGTCGACGCGGCGCCGGGCGTCATCCACATCACCTTCAAGCCCAACCCGCCGGTCGACCCGATGGCGATCATCGGCCTGATCCAGAAGAACCGGCACATCAAGCTGGCCGGCAACGAGAAGCTGCGCATCGAGCGCGAGCTGAAGGAGCCGAAGGACCGCGCGCAGATGGTGCGCGACGTGCTGCGCTCGCTGGGGCAGCCGAAGGTGGAAGCGCAGGCGGTGCCCGCCTGAGCCGCCGCGCCCGCGCCATGTTCGCCGAAGCCGCCCTCCTTCTCGTCGCCCTGGCGGCGGCGCTCGCGCTGCGGCCGTGGCGCCTGATGCCGCATGGGGAGCGCCTCGGCCCGCTGCTGGCCGTGTTGGTGCTGCTGCCGTGGGTGTGGGCGCTGCCGGCGCTGCATCCGGTGGCCTCGCAACTGCGCTGGTCGGGCGCCTGCCTGGCGGTGCTGCTGCTGGGCTGGCCGGTGGCGGTGCCGGTGCTGCTGGCGGCCGCCGCGCTGGCCGGGCTGATCGCCTCGCTCGGCCCCGCCGAAACGATCGGCATCGCCTTCTGGCAAGGCGTGCTGCCGGCCACGCTGGCGCTGGGCCTGGGCGCGCTGCTGCGGCGCTGGCTGGGCGAGCATCCCTTCGTGTACCTGCTGGGCCGCGCCTTCCTGGGCACCGTGGCCTGCGTCTTCCTGGCCGGCGCGCTGCAGGTGTGGGCGGGCGAACGCCTGCCCGGCACCGAACCCGGCCTCGCGCTGGTCGCCCACTGGCTGATGGCCTGGGGCGACGGCATCGTCACCGGCATGCTGGCCAGCATCTTCGTGGCCTTCGCGCCGCAGTGGCTGGCCACCTGGTCCGATACGCTCTACCTGCGCCGGCCCTGACGGCCGCACTCCTTCCCGACTTTCCGCCTCCGCCGATGTCCTCCGCCCCGCTTCCCGCTCCCGTCGAATTCGCGCCCGGCCTCGTGCTGCGCGGCGTCCAGCCGCCGCTGGCGCTGTCGGACTTCCGCCTGATCGCCTTCGACATGGATTCGACGCTGATCACCATCGAGTGCATCGACGAGATCGCCGACGTGGTGGGCAAGAAGGCGGAGGTCGCCGCCATCACCGAAGCCACCATGCGCGGCGAGATCAAGGACTTCAAGGAAAGCCTGCGGCGGCGCGTGGCCCTGCTGCGCGGCGTGCCGGCCGGCGCCCTGCAGGAGGTGTACGACCAGCGGCTGCGCCTCACGCCCGGTGCGCCCGAGCTGGTGGCCGCCTGCCGGGCGGCGGGGCTGAAGGTGCTGCTGGTCTCCGGCGGCTTCACCTTCTTCGCCGACCGCGTGCGCGAACGGCTGGGCATCGACTTCGTGCGCTCCAACCTGCTGGAGCAGGACGGCGGCATGCTCACCGGCCGCGTGGTGCCGCAGAGCTGGGGCGACATCTGCGACGGCGCCGAGAAGCGACGCACGCTGCTGGAGGTGGCATCGCTGCTGCGCATCGACCCGGCGCAGGCGATCGCGGTGGGCGACGGCGCGAACGATCTGCCGATGATGGGCGAGGCGGGCCTGTCGGTGGCCTACCGCGCCAAGCCCCGGGTGCGCGAGCAGGCGATGATCGCCATCGACGAGGGCGGGCTGGACCGGCTGCTGGCACTGTTCGAGGGCTGATCGCCCTCGCCGCCGGCCTGCTTCAGCGCGGGTCGCGGAACCAGTTGCCGGCCTCGACGCGGATCAGCACCTTGTCGGGGTCGAAGTTCACGCCGGCCGGGTCCCTGCCCTCCTGCACCGCCTTGATCTGCTGGCGCAGCGCGCGGCGCAGCATGCCCACGCCCTTGTCGCTGGTGGCCAGGTGCTCCTCGTTGTGGAAGGTGATGGGCCCCTGGCCCACCTGCGCCTCCCAGTCTCCGGGGTAGCGCTGCCGCTCCTCCTCGGTCATCTTCGACCACGGGCGCAGGTTGGGGCTGCGCGGCAGCGCGTTCTGGTCCTCGGGGATCTTCATCGCGAAGCACAGGCGGAAGTGGGTGTCGTCCACCGGCACCACGAAGCCGATGCCGCCGGCGGCGCCGTGGCGCAACTGCACGTTGGGCACCATGCGCACGTAGGGGAAGCTCGCCGCCGTGATGCGGTCCATCTCGCGCCCGTCGTCGAGCTTGCGGTAGGCGGTGTAGCGGATGCCGTCGTCGGTGTACTCCCATTCCACCTCGGGCATCACGCCCATCTCCAGCACGAACTGCACGCCGCTGAAGGTGGTGTGCAGCACGGGGATGTGGAAGGGGTCCATCACGTTCTCCCACTCCTGCAGCCAGTTGCAGGGCACGATCTCCACGTCGTCGTCGCCGCCGGCGTAGAGGCTGGAGTGCGAGACGTGCAGCTTCATGCCGGGCTCGATGGTCTCGAGGATGTCCCAGCGCGGCAGCAGCGGCATGCGATCGGGCGGGCCCATGTAGGCCCAGAGGATGCCGTAGCGCTCCTGCACCGGGTACCACGGCTGGCGGATGCGCTCGCGGTTCGCGCCGCCGCCCTTCTCGCAGGGCTGGTCCAGGCAGCGGCCTTCCACGCTGAACAGCCAGCCGTGGTAGCAGCAGCGGATGCCCTCGGGCTCCACGCGGCCGTAGAACAGGTCGGTGCCGCGGTGCGCGCAGCGGTTGTGCAGCAGGCCGGCGCGGCCGCTGCGGTCGCGGAAGACGATCAGGTCCTCGCCCAGGATGCGGATGCGCGCCGGCGTGGTGGTCACGCGCTCCGACAGGGTGACGGGGTGCCAGTAGCGGCGCATGAATTCGCCGCAGGGCGTGCCGGGCCCCACCTCGGTGAGCAGGGCGTCGTGCTGGCCGGCCGGGCGGCCGTAGGCCACGCCGGTCAGGTCGGGTTTCTCGTAGGCGCTCAAGTTCTTTTCTCCAGGTGCCCGCCGATCGGCGTCGTGGGTCCGCATCTGAATTTGTCCAAACGGTCAAATCAGATCATACGAACACGCCATGCCACGGCGCAATGCCTGAGACAAGCCCGGATCTCGGGGAAAGCGATCATTTGACCGAATGGTCAAACCTCACCAGAATCGCGACCCGCCTCCCCACAACTCTCTGGGCGCTCGTCCATGACGCCCGACAAGGAATGCCCACGATGAATCTGCCGCGCCTCTCCCGCAGCGTCCGGTCGTTCGCCGCCTGCGCGCTGGTCCTCGGCAGCGCGACCGCGGCGCTGGCACAGGACAAGGTGACCTTCGCCACCAACTGGCGCGCGCAGGCCACCCACGGCGGTTTCTTCCAGGCCGTGGCCGACGGCACCTACAGGAAGTACGGCCTGGAGGTGGAGATCCAGCAGGGCGGCCCGCAGGTCAACAACCGCGCCATGCTGCCGGCCGGGCGCATCGACTTCCTGATGACCGGCGGCCTGCTGACGGCGCTGGAGAACACGCGCAACAAGGTGCCCACGGTGATCGTGGCGGCCTACTTCCAGAAGGACCCCACCGCGCTGATCGCCCACAAGGGCGAGTACAAGAACTTTGCCGAGCTGAAGAACGCCAAGAGCGTCTTCATCGCCAAGAGCAACCAGTTCGGCTTCTGGCAGTGGCTCAAGGCCGAGCACGGCTTCAGCGACGAGCAGTTCAAGCCCTACACCTTCAACATCGGCCCCTTCATGGTCGACAAGAAGTCCGTGCAGCAGGCCTTCGCCACCTCCGAGGTGCTCTATGCGCGCGACCAGGGCACCGAGGTGGACGTGTTCCTCCTGGCCGACCAGGGCTACAACACCTACGGCAACCTGATCGAGACGCGTACCGAGCTGGTGAAGAACAAGCCCGACCTGGTGCAGCGCTTCGTGGACGCCTCCACCATCGGCTGGAACAATTTCCTCTACGGCGATCCGAAGCCCGGCCTCGATCTCATCAAGAAGTTCAACCCCGACGTCAACGACGCCAAGCTGGCCGCCGAACGCGAGCAGATGATCCGGCTGGACCTCGTCGACTCGGGCGACGCCAAGACCAAGGGCATCGGCGCGATCGACATGCCCCGCGTGCGCGACTTCGCGGCGCGCATGGTCAAGGCCGGCATCTACAAGCCCGGCGAGGTCGACGCCGACCTGGCGGTGACCGACCGCTTCGTCAACAAGGGCGTGGGCGTCAAGGCCGCCAAGTGATGCGCGGCGCGGCGGCCGTGCTCGCCCTCGCTTGGGGGCTCCTGCCGATCGGCGCTGCGGCCGTTTCGCCGGCACCCCAGGCGCCCATCGTCCGCACGGCGCTGGGCCCGGTGCAGGGCAACTGGATGGACGAAGGCCGCGTGGCGGCCTACCTGGGCATTCCTTTCGCGCAGCCGCCCGTCGCAGACCTGCGCTTCGAAAAGGCGCGCCCGGCCAGCCCCTGGGGGCCGCAGCCCCTGCAGGCCACGCGCTTCAAGCCCGCCTGCATGCAGCAGGGCCAGGTGCCGGCGGACGTCGGCATGTCCGAGGACTGCCTGTACCTGAACGTCTATGTGCCGCAGGCCGCATCCGATGCGGGCCCGCGGCCGGTGATGGTCTTCCTCCACGGCGGGCGCTACTGGACCGGCCGCGCTTCAGAGAACAAGGTCGAGAAGCTGGCGGCGCGCAGCGGCGCCGTCGTCGTGACGGTGGCCTACCGCCTCAACGCCTTCGGCTTCCTGGCGGACCCGGCCCGCGCCCGCGCCGGCGACGCCAACCTCGGCCTGCAGGACCAGCAGCTCGCGCTGCGCTGGCTGGCGCGCCATGTGCATGCGTTCGGCGGCGACCCGCGGCGCGTGATGCTCTTCGGCGAGAGCGCCGGCGCCGGCAGCGTGCTGGCGCAGTTGCTGGACCCTGCCGCCGAGGGGCTGTTCCAGCGCGCGGTGCTGCAATCCACCTGGCAGTGGCGGCTGCCCACGCTGGCGCAGGCCACCGCCGGCACCCACGCGCTGGCGCGGCGGCTGAACTGCGCGACGGACGATGCCGCCACGATGGTCGCGTGCCTGAAGCGCGTACCAGCGGAGAAGCTGCTTCCGCCCCTGGCCGACAGCCATGCCTTCCAGCCCACCGTCGACGGCGTGCGGCTGAAGGCGCAGCCGCTGGCCCTGCTGGAGGAAGGCCGCTTCCAGCGGCAGGTGCCCGTCCTCATCGGCCTGAATGCCGAGGAAGGCCACTTCATGGCCATGTCCCGCACGGGCTGGAAGCGGCCCGACCAGCCGGTGGACGACGCCGCCTACCTGAAGGCCGCACGCGATGCGCTCTCGCCCTTCTACCCGGCCGGCCAGGTGGAGGACATCCTCTCGTGGTACGCCCCGCAGCGCGCCACGCAGGGCAACTGGCACGCGCTGAGCCGGCTGCTGGGCGACTTCTACCTGAACTGCGGCAGCTACACGGCCGCCGCCGCACTGGCCCGGCACGGCCGGCGCCCGGCCTACGCCTACTGGTTCGCGCACGTGAGCCGGAACCATCCCAAGGCCTACCTGGGCGCGACGCACGGCGACGAACTGGACCTGCTCTTCGCCGCGCCGGTCTATCCACCCGGCTATCCGCTGGACCCGGACGACCGCGCTCTCTCGCATCGCATGATGCAGGCCTGGGGCGCCTTCGCCCGCAGCGGCGTGCCCGTCCAGGGCGAAGGCCGCGGCCCATGGCCGCCGCTCACCGCCTCGTCCCGCATCGCGCCCGTCTGGTCCGAGCCCGCCGCGGCGGCGCCGCACCGCTTCGAGGACGCATCGGGGCAGTGCGCGAAATGGCACGCCCTCCTGCGCTGAGATTCCCGATCCCCCGAACCCACACGGCCCAGCCCATCCCCATGCCAAGCCTCCAGCCGCCCTCCGCCGCCGCCTCGCCGCCGCCGCTGTTCAGCATGCGCGACGTCGGCAAGCGCTTCCCGAACGGCACCCTCGCCCTGCAGGGCATGTCGCTGGAATGCGGCGACCACGAGTTCATCAGCTTCCTCGGCCCCTCGGGCTGCGGCAAGAGCACCGCGCTGCGCCTGATCGCGGGCCTCACGCGCATCAGCGAAGGCGCCCTGGAATGGCCCGAGCGCCCGGCGCCGGCGGACGGCCAGCGCGAACTGGGCTTCGTGTTCCAGGAGCCCACGCTCATGCCCTGGGCCAAGGTCTTCGACAACGTCTGGCTGCCGCTCAAGCTGGCCGGCGTGAAGCGCGACGCGGCGGCGCCCGTGATCCGGCAGGTGCTGGAGATGGTGGGCCTGTCGCGCTTCGCCGACGTGTACCCGCGCGAGCTGTCGGGCGGCATGAAGATGCGCGTGTCCATCGCCCGCGCGCTGGTCACGCAGCCGCGCCTGCTGCTGATGGACGAGCCCTTTGCCGCGCTCGACGAGATGACGCGCATCAAGCTCAACAACGACCTGCTGGCCATCTGGCGCGAGCACCGCTTCTCGGTCGTCTTCGTCACGCACAGCGTCTACGAGTCGGTGTACCTGTCCAGCCGCATCGTCGTGATGGCCGCCCGGCCGGGCCGCGTGGTCGAGACCTTCGGCATCGAGGAGCCCTACCCGCGCGGCGAGGAGTTCCGCACCTCCAGCCGCTACAACCAGCACTGCATGGCGGTGCAGCGCTCGCTGCACGGCGCGCTGGGCGGCCAGGACATCGACCACTGAGAGAGCGAGGCGAACGTGAGCAAGCCCCACCTGGACGCACACCAGCGCAAGGCGCAGCGCCGCGAGGCCGTCATGCGCGTCGCGGTCCCGGCCGTCATCATCCTTGCCATCCTCGTCGGCTGGGAAATGATGGTGCGCGTCAACGAGATCCCGCACTACATCATTCCCGCGCCGTCGCTGATCTGGCGCACGCTGCTCGACAACTGGGCCACGCTGTGGCCGGCCCTGTGGTTCACCGTCAAGCTGACCCTGCTGGCGCTGCTGGCGGCCGTGGTCGGCGGCGTGCTGCTGGCCATCGCCTTCGCGCTGTTCCGCTGGGTGGAGATCGGCTTCTTCCCCATCGCCGTGGTGCTGCAGGTCACGCCGATCATCGCCATCGCGCCGCTGATCCTGATCTACGTGTCCAACACCACGGCGGCGCTGCTGCTGTGCGCCTGGATCGTGGCCTTCTTCCCCATCCTGTCGAACACGGTGATCGGGCTCAAGAGCGCCGACAGCAACCTGCGCGACCTGTTCCAGCTCTACAAGGCCACGCCCTGGCAGCGCTTCCGCTACCTGCTGGTGCCCAGCGCCCTGCCCTACTTCATGGCGGGCCTGAAGATCGCCGGCGGCCTGGCGCTGATCGGCGCGGTGGTGGCCGAGTTCACCGCCGGCACGGCGGGCCGCGAGACGGGCCTGGCCTCGCGCATCCTGGAGTCGAGCTTCCGCACCGAGATCCCGATGATGTTCGCCGCGCTGTTCCTGGTCTCCGCACTGGGCGTGGTGATCTTCCTGGTCTTCGCCGTCCTCTCGAAGATGGTGCTGGGGCACTGGCACGAGAGCGAGATGCGCAGGGAGCAATAGCCGAGATGACCGACATGCCGATCTCCATTCCCGCCGCGCCGCCCACCGGCCATGCGGGCTTCGCCTACGACCTGTCCCGCGTGGACTGGCAGCAGGTGCAGGCCGAACTGCAGGGCCTGGACGTGATCACGCGGCTGCCGCAGCGGCGGCAGCTCTCCAAGGACTTCTTCTGGTACAGCCCCGTGCTGGTCGACCTGCTCGCCGACTGCGTGGCCGACGTCGTGGTGCGCGTGGGCACCGAGGAGGACGTGCGCCAGGTGGCGCAGGTGGCCGCGCGCCACCGGGTGCCGCTGACGGTGCGCGCCGGCGGCACCGGCAACTACGGCCAGTGCGTGCCGCTCAACGGCGGCATCGTGATGGACGTGAGCGGCCTGGCGCGCGTGCTCGACATCCAGCCGGGCCGCGTGCGCGCCCAGGCCGGCGCACGCATGTACGACATCGAGATGGCGGCGCGCGAGACCGGCCAGGGCCTGCGCATGTGGCCCTCGACCTGGCACGTGGCCTCCATCGGCGGCTTCATCTCGGGCGGCTTCGGCGGCATCGGCTCGATGCGCAACGGCATCCTGCGCGACCCCGGCAACATGCTGCGCGCGCGCGTGATAACGGTCGAGCAGGAGCCGCGCATCATCGAACTGGCGGGCGACGAGATCCAGAAGGTGCAGCACGCCTTCGGCACCAACGGCGTGATCCTCGACGTGGAAGTGGCCCTGGACCCGCACGTGGAATGGCTGCACACGACGGTGCTGTTCCCGACCTACCGCGGCGCGCTGGACTTCGCCTGCGCCGCCAGCACGCCCGCGCTGGACCTGTTCCTGCTCTCCACCGTGGAGGCGCGCTTCTCGCCCTATTACACCAGCATGGGCGACAGGTTCCCTGCCGACCGGCACGCGGTCTTCACCATGGTCTCGCCCGACGCCATCGGCGAGGTGCGCGCGCTGGCGCAGCGCATGGGCGGCGAGATCTCGGTCTGCGGCACCGAGCAGGAGCTGCTCGACGCCGGCCTGCCGCCGGCCTACGAGTGCGCCTACAACCACACCACGCTGCAGGCGCTGAAGGTGGACCGGAGCTGGACCTACCTGCAGGTGGCCTACGCCCAGCCCTTCGACCCGGCCGTGGTGCAGCGGCACCTCGACGTCTTCGGCGACGACGTGCTGCAGCACCAGGACTTCGCGCGCGCCGGCGGCGAGTTCGGGACTTTTGGCATCATCCTGGTCCGCTGGAAGGGCATCGAGCACCAGTACGAAGTGATCCGCGAAATCGAATCGCAGGGCGGCTGCCAGATCTTCAATCCCCACGTGGTCACCATCGAGGAGGGCGGCATGAAGGCGATCGACGACCAGCAGATCGAATTCAAGAAGCACGGCGACCCGATGGGCCTGATGAATCCCGGCAAGACGCGCGGCTGGCGGCCGGAGATGGCCCGCCCGGCCTGAACCCAACACCTCATTCGTCAACCGGAGTAGCACAGCATGCGCAAGAAGCTCTTTCTCGGCCTCGGCCTCGGCCTCGGGATGTCCCTGCTCGCCCACCTCGCCGCGGCGCAGAACAAGGTCACCCTCGCCACCAACTGGCGGGCCCAGCCCGGGCACGGCGGCTTCTACCAGGCGCTGGCCGACGGCACCTACAAGAAGTTCGGCCTGGACGTGACCATCCAGCAGGGCGGGCCGCAGGTGAACAACCGGCCCATGCTGCCGGCCGGCCGCGTGGACTTCCTCATGTCCGGCAACATGCTGCTGCCCTTCGACAACCTGAAGGCCGGCGTGCCCACCGTGGTGGTGGCGGCCTACTTCCAGAAAGACCCGCAGATCCTCATCGCCCACCCGGGCCAGGGCTACGAGAAGTTCACCGACCTGACCAAAGCACCCACCATCCTCATGGCCAAGGACGGCCAGATCAGCTACTTCCAGTGGATGAAGAAGGCCTACGGCTTCCGCGACGAGCAGGTGCGGCCGTACAACTTCAGCCTGTCGCAGTTCCTGGCCGACAAGAAGGCGGTGCAGCAGGGCTACGCCACCTCCGAGCCCATCTCGGTGCAGGCGCAGGCCGGCTTCAAGCCGCTGGCCTTCTCGCTGGCAGACGCGGGCTGGTCCACCTACGGCATGGTCATCGAGACGCGCAAGGACCTGGTCGAGAAGAAGCCCGACCTGGTGAAGCGCTTCGTCGAGGCCAGCAACATCGGCTGGTACAACTACCTCTACGGCGACCGCACGGCGGCCGACAAGCTGATCCGCGAGTCCAACCCCGACATCACGCCCGAGTACACCGCCAAGTCCATCCCGATCCTGCGCGAGCACATCGACAGCGGCGACGCGCTCGCCAAGGGCATCGGCGCGATCGACCCGCAGCGCATCAAGGACTTCCACGCCAAGACCGTGGAGGCCGGCCTGTTCACCGCGGGCCAGATCAACCCCGAGGCCTCCTACACCACCCGGTTCGTCAACAAGGGCACCGGCCTGGACGTGCGCAGGCAGCTGACCGGCGGCAAGTGATGGAGAAGAACGAGAAGTGAGCCAAGCATGAGCCAGACGCGCATCCTCACCCTGCGGGTGGCGCGCATCACGCGCCAGACGCCCGAGATCCTCGGCTTCGAGCTGGCGCATCCGTGGGGCCGGGAACTCCCCGCCTACGAGGCCGGCGCCCACATCGACGTGCACATGCCCGGCGGCTTCTCGCGCCAGTACTCGCTGGCGCAGGCGCCGCACGTGGCGGACAACCGCTACCTGATCGGCGTCAAGCGCGAGCCGGCGGGCCGCGGCGGCTCGGCCTCCATGCACGAGCGCGTGCGCGAAGGCGACCTGCTGCCGGTCGGCGAGCCGCGCAACACCTTCGCCCTGGCGCCCGGCGCGGCGCACCACATGCTGCTGGCCGGCGGCATCGGCATGACGCCGCTGCTGGCGATGGCGCAGACGCTGGCCGCGCGCGGCGAGCGCTTCACGCTGTGCGTGTTCGCGCGCAGCCCCGAGCACCTGGCCTTCGCCGGTGCGCTGGGCGCCTCGTCGCTGGCGCCGCACGTGCGGCTGCACTTCGACGAGGGCGGCACGCCGGCGCAGAAGATCCGCCTGGCCGAGCTGCTGGCCGCACCCGCCGCCGGCTCGCACCTGTACATGTGCGGACCGGCGGGCTTCATGCAGGCGGTGCGCGGCGCGGCCGGCGAATGGCCCGAGGACAACATCCACGCCGAGTACTTCGCGGCGCCCGACGGCATGGTCGCCTCGACCGGCCGGCCCTTCACGCTGCGGCTGCTGCAACGGGGCATCAGCGTGCCGGTGGCGGCCGAGCAGACCGCCGTGGAGGCGCTGCACGACGTGGGCATCGACATCCCGGTCTCGTGCCAGCAGGGCCTGTGCGGCACCTGCGTGGTGCCGGCCGAGGGCGACGGCGCCGAGCACCGCGACTTCTGCCTCAGCGGCACCGAGCGCCGCCACAAGGTCGCGCTGTGCTGCTCGCGCGCCAGGGGCGACCAGTTGAGCCTGCACATCTGACGACAATGCCGCGGATGGCCAACGCGAAGCCGCACCGTCACTCGACCGAGGAACTGCACGCGCCTGCGCCGGGCAGCGAGGCGCTGCAGCAGCGCGGCCGCTCGCGCAAGTACGCGCAGGTGATGGCGCAGATCCACGCTGCCGCCATCGAGGTCTTCGCCAGCGAGGGCCCGGCGGGCGCGACGACGCAGGCCATCGCCGACCGCGCCGGCCTCTCGAAGGCGCAGCTGCACTACTACATCGAGACCAAGGACGCGCTGTACCGCGAGGTGATCCAGGACATCCTGGACGACTGGGTGGCGGTCTTCGGCTACGGCGACGAGGCGCTGGGCCCGCGCAAGGTGCTGGGCGACTACATCCGCCGCAAGATGGTGTTCTCCTTCGAGGAGCCGCTGCGCTCGCGCATCTTCACGGCCGAGATGATGCGCGGCGGCCCGGTGGCGCTGCCGCTCATGGGCGGCAGCGGCCGCCGCACGTGGCAGGCCGACTCCGTGATCCGCAACTGGATCCAGGCCGGCCTGATGGCGCCGGTGGACCCGCTGCTCTTCCTGTTCCACATCTGGGCGATCACGCAGTTCTACGCGGACCAGGCCGCCCAGGTGCACCTGTTCCTGCCTGGCGAGCTGGACAGCGCCGAGGGGCGCCAGCGCCTCATCGACGAGGCGACGCTGCACATCTTCCGCGCGGCGGGCATCGAGGCCGCGCCGCCCGGCGCGCCGGCCTGAGCCTCAGCGCCGCGGCAGGTACATGGTCGCCTCGACCTCGACCAGCACCTCGTCGCCCGGCAGGAAGCGCGACACCTCGACCACCGTGCTGACCGGCGGCTCGCCCGGATAGAAGAGGCCGCGCACGCGGTTGTAGGGCGCGTAGTCGCGCAGGTGGCGGAAGTACTGCACCAGCTTCACCACGTCGTCCATGGTCCCGCCGTGCTCCGCCGCGAGCTGGCGGATGCGCTCCAGCACGCACCAGCTTTGCGCCACGATGGCCGCCTCGAACACGTCCACCGACATCTGGCCCGTGACGTAGCCCAGGCCCTGCAGGGCCGTGCGCGCGTGCCCGGGCAACTCGTCGTAGTGCGTGACGGCGCGGCGCGTGGCCGGGTGGGTGGCGACCACACCGCTCATGAAGACGAAGTCGCCCACGCGCTTCGCGGCGGCGTACCTGGCCATGGGGGTTCCGGTGTTCATGCGGGCATCTCCAGAGGGCGCCCGGCGCGGATCACCCGCCGGGCGCGGCCGTGCGGGCCGATGAGTTCGTACTCGTTGCGCGCATCCAGCCACAGCAGGTCGGCGGGGCAGCCTTCGTGCAGGCGGCCGTCCCAGGCCAGGCCCAGGGCGCGCGCGGGGTTCACGGTGATGGTGTCGATCCAGTCCAGCGCGGGCGCCAGGTGCGCGGCCTGTACGCCCAGGCCGAAGGCGTCGAGCAGGTCATAGCCGCCGAAGGGGTAGAAGGCGTCCTGCACGTTGTCGGTGGCCAGGCTCGTGCCGACGCCGGCCGCGCGCGCCTCGCGCAGCCGGGTGATGCCGCGCGGCACGGGCGTGCGCTCCCAGGCGCCCTGGAGGTAGAGGTTGGTGCTGGGCAGCGCCACCAGGTGCAGGCCGGCGCGGGCGCACAGCGCCAGCGTGGCCTCGACCTCGTGGTCGGGCTGGACCGACAGCGAGCAGGCATGGCCGCAGACCACGCGGCCCTGCATGCCGTGCTCCAGCGTCATCTGCGCGATCAGGGCGAGGCCCTGCGCGTCGCGATCGAGGCCCTCGTCGACGTGGAAGTCGAGCGCCAGCCCGTGCTGCGCCGCCAGTGCGAACACGCGCCGCAGCCTGGCTGCCAGGTCGGCGTTGCGGTAGACGAAGGCGCCGAGCACGCCCCCGGCGCGCCGCACCTCGCGCGCGATCTGCGCGCCGGCCGCCTCGTCGGCATACACGTCCAGCGGCGTGAGCGCGACGAACTGCAGCTCGATGCGCCCGCGCCAGGCCTCGCGCAGCGCCTCCAGCACGGCCAGCGAGGCCGGCGGCGCGGCGCCGCCCCAGTCCAGGTGGGTGCGCAGCGCGCGGGTGCCGAAGGCCCACGCCTCCTGCAGCGCGCGCTCCATGCGCGGCCGCAGGGTGGCGCCGCTCCAGCTTGCGCGATGCGCCTCCATGCGCCGGATGGCGCTGAACAGGTCGCCCTGCGCGCCGCCGGTTTCCTCCACGGTGTAGTTCTTGTCGATGTGCGCATGCGCCTCGACGGGTGCGCTCAGGAGCAGGCCGCGCGCGGGCTGCGTGCTGGGGCGGATCGCGGCGATGCGGCCGTCGTGCAGCGCCACGTCGAAGACCTCGGCCCCGCCCGCGTCGAAGGCGCGCAGCGCGCGGGGGATGTGCAGGGCGCTCAGTTCCACGTGCGGGTTCAGCGCCACGCGGGCTCGTTGCCCAGCCGCGCGAGCGGAAAGCGGTCGACCTCCTGCAGCAGTTGCACGAAGCGCCGCCCCACGTGGTCGAGCACCGCCGCGCCCTTCTCCGCCGTGGCGCGCGAGGCATCGCCGGCCGCGCCCCAGGGGTTGATGTCGTGCATCTGCCAGCCGAGCTTGCCGCTGGGCGTGATCGAGAGGAAGCGGTTCTCCGCCGCGAGGTCCTGCGTCATCGAGTGGAAATTGCGCAATTGGTCGTGCCGCACGTCGTCGGGGGTGACGTGCATCATGATCGAGGACTCGAGATCGCCCGCGTGGATGCCGTGGCGGCCCTCCTCCTCGGTGAACATGCCCTGCGGCAGGCCCAGCGTGTACCAGTTGGCCGCCACCACCATCATGCCGTGCGCCTCGCGCAGGTCGCGCGCGACGATGTCCATCGGCGCCATCTGGCCGCCGTGGCTGTTGTAGAGCACCAGCTTGCGCACGCCGGCGCGGGCCACGCAGGCGCCGATCTCCATCCACAGCGCGATCAGCGTGCTGGCCGAGACCGTCAGCGTGCCCGGATAGCGCGAGTGCTCGTTGCTCTTGCCGTAGGGCACGGTGGGCAGGAAGAGCACGGGCAGCTCGCCGGGGAGATAGGGCAGGCAGGCCCGCACCATCGCGTCGATGGTGGCCGTGTCGGTGGACATGGGCAGGTGCGGCCCGTGCTGCTCGGTGGCTCCCACCGGCAGCACGGCGATGAGGCGCTCCCGATCGAGCCGCGAGAACTCCTCGCTCGTCAGGTCGGACCAGTAGCGTGTGCGCAGTTTCATGGGATCGGGTGTGTGGGGATGGGGAAGATCGAAATTTATCCAATCGGTCAAGAAAGAGGGAGCGGGACAACCCACACCCGAGCGGGGCCGGTGGGCTTTGGCGGCGCCTGCACGGGCACGGCCCCGCCCGCCGGCCGCCGCTACAGTGGCAGGCCATGACCGCCGCCGCATCCACCGTCCGCGAGGCCGTGCAAAGCCGCCTGTCGGTACGCGCCTTCCTGCCCGACCCGGTTCCGCCCGACATCATCCGCCAGGTGCTGGAGGACGCCGCCCGCGCCCCCAGCGGCGGCAACCTCCAGCCCTGGCACGTCGACGTGCTGGCCGGCGGCACGCTGGCGCGCTTCAAGGCGCTCATGCAGGCACGCCTGGCCCCCGATGCCGAGCCCGAGGCGCCGGCCTACGACGTGTACCCGCCGCACCTGCCCTCGCCCTGGCGCGAGCGGCGCTTCGGCGTCGGCGAGGACATGTACGCGCTCTTGGGCATCCCGCGCGAGGACAAGCCCGCCCGCCGGCGCTGGTTCGCCAACAACTTCGCCTTCTTCGGCGCGCCGCTGGCGCTCATGTGCTCGGTCGACCGGCGCATGGGGCCGCCGCAGTGGTCCGACCTGGGCATGTTCCTGCAGACCGTGATGCTGCTGCTGCGCGAACGCGGCCTGGACAGCTGCGCGCAGGAATGCTGGGCCTTCTACCCGCAGACGGTCGGCCGCTTCCTCGGCTGGCCCGACGAGCGCATGATCTTCTGCGGCATGGCCATCGGCCGGCGCGACCCGGAGCACCCCGTCAACCGGCTGCGCAGCGAGCGCGCCCCGCTGGACGAATGGCTGCGCTTTCACGACTGAGACCCGAGGAGACCGAGACATGAGCCTGCGCATCGTGCGCCTGGGCAGCCCGCGCGCCGAAGGCGAAGGGCTGCGCGTCGGCACCGTGCGGCGCCCGCCGCGCGGGGTGCCCAAGAGCGAGTTCGCCAGCGGCGACTGGTACGACGTGTGGTTTCCCGAGCTGGCGCCCTCCGCCGAGACGGTGAAGCAGGCGCAGGCCGCGCAGACGCCCGCCGAGTGGAAGGCCTTCCAGCGCCGCTACCGCAGCGAGATGAACGAAGCGCACGCCAGCCACAGCCTGGACCTGCTGGCGGCCCTGTCGCACCGCAGCGCGCTGTCGGTGGGCTGCTACTGCGAGAACGAGGCGCACTGCCACCGCTCCGTCCTGCGCGAGCTGCTGGCCGAGCGCGGCGCCGACATCGTGGATTGAGAAAGTGCTGCCGGTGACATCGACCCCCTCCCCCTCCCTCGCCCCGCTGGCCGGCGTGCGCGTGCTCAGCCTCGCGCTCAACCTCCCGGGCCCCGCCGCCCTGCTGCGCTGCCGCGCCATGGGCGCGCACTGCCTCAAGCTGGAGCCGCCCTCGGGCGACCCGATGCGCCTGTACCAGCCCCGCGCCTACGCCGACCTGCACCAGGGCATCGAGGTGCGCGAGGCCGACCTCAAGACCGCGCCCGCGCAGGCCGCCCTGCACGAGGAACTGACCCGCACCGACGTGCTGCTCACCTCCTTCCGCCCCTCCGCGCTGCGCAAGCTGGGCCTGGACTGGGAGGTCCTGCACGAACGCCACCCGCGGCTGGCGCAGGTCGCCATCGTCGGCGCGGCCGGCGCGCGCGCCGAGGAGCCCGGCCACGACCTCACCTACCTGGCCGACGCCGGGCTGGTGGCGGGCACCACGCTGCCGCCCACGCTGTTCGCCGACATGGCCGGCGCCCTGATGGCCGCCGAGGCGGTGCTGCAGGCCGTGCTGCACCTGCGCACCCACGGCGCCGGCACGTGCGTCGAGGTGGCCCTGCACGGCGCGGCCGAGTGGCTGGCGCTGCCGCGCACCTGGGGCCTGACCACGCCCGACGGCGCCGTGGGCGGCGCGCATGCCGGCTACCGCGTCTACCCCTGCGCCGACGGCCGCGTGGCGGTGGCCGCGCTAGAGCCGCACTTCGCCCGGCGCCTGGCCGAGGCGGCCGGCCTGGACACGGCCGACCTGGTCGCGCCCGCCGCGCACCGCGGCGTGGCCGCGTGGATCGCCGGCCGCACGCGGGCCGAACTCGACGCGCTCGCGACGGAGCGCGACATCCCGCTGCACACGCTCCCGCCCGAGCCGGCGCCGCAATGACCGCGACACGGGTTTTTGAGCCACATCAAACCACCAGCGTGCAATCGGCCCACACTCGGCAGCATCGAACCACCACAAGGAGCCTTCCATGTACCAACGCATCCTGGTCCCCATCGACGGCAGCGCCACCTCGCGCAAGGGCCTGGACGAAGCGGTCCGCCTGGCGAAGCTCACCGGCGGGCAGCTGCGCCTGATCCACGTCGTCGACGAGCTGTCGCTGGCGGCCGGCATGGGCGGCTACGCCGGCCCCATCGAGGGCTGGACCGAGCAGTTGCGCGACGCCGGCCAGAAGGTGCTGGACGAGGCCGCCGCCACCGCCAAGGCGGCCGGCGTCGCCTGCGACACCGCGCTGCACGACAACATCGGCGCCCCCGTCACCGACGTCGTGCTGCACGAGGCGCAGGCCTGGCCGGCCGAGCTGCTGGTGATCGGCACCCACGGCCGCCGCGGCGTGGGCCGCATGCTGCTGGGCAGCAGCGCCGAGACCATCGTGCGCGCCGCCACCGTGCCGGTGCTGCTGATCCGCGCGCCGGAAGAGGCGGCCGCGCCCGAGCAGGAGGAAAGGCGCACGATCCGCGTGAGCCTGCCCACCGCAGCGCTGAAGATCGAATAGGCACTGCCGCCGCGCCTTCGGGCGCCGCCGGCCATGCCGGCGGTCGGCCTCAGGGCTTCCTGCGCGGCTTGCCCTGCCCGCCCGTCTGCCGCGGCGGCAGGCCGGTGTGCTGCGTGAGCAGCGTGCCCTTGCGCGGCGCCGGCGTGGAGTTCTTGCGGCGCGCGCTCTGGTAGCCGCCGTCCGTGGCCGGCTGGAAGCTCGGGATCAGGTGCTGCTTGCCGTTGCCGATCAGGTCGGCCCGGCCCATGCTTTTCAGCGCCTCGCGCAGCAGCGGCCAGTTGTTCGGGTCGTGATAGCGCAGGAAGGCCTTGTGCAGGCGGCGGCGCTTCTCGCCGCGCACCACGTCCACCGACTCCTCCTCCACGTCGCGCATCTCGCGCCGCACCTTGGTCAGCGTGTTGCGGCCGGAGTGGTACATCGCCGTGGCGGTGGCCATCGGGCTCGGGTAGAAGGTCTGCACCTGGTCGGCGCGGAAGCCGTTGCGCTTGAGCCAGACCGCCAGGTTCATCATGTCCTCGTCGCGCGTGCCCGGGTGCGCGGCGATGAAGTACGGGATCAGGTACTGCTTCTTGCCCACCTCGGCGCTCGCCTGCTCGAACATGCGCTTGAAGCGGTCGTAGCTGCCGATGCCCGGCTTCATCATCTTCGACAGCGGACCCTGCTCGGTGTGCTCCGGCGCGATCTTGAGGTAGCCGCCCACGTGGTGCTGCACCAGCTCCTTCACGTACTCGGGCGACTTCACCGCCAGGTCGTAGCGCAGGCCCGAGCCGATGAGGATCTTCTTGATGCCCTTCAGGCCCCGCGCGCGGCGGTAGATCCTGATGAGCGGACCGTGGTCGGTGTGCAGGTTCTGGCAGATGCCGGGGTACACGCAGCTAGGCTTGCGGCAGGCGGCCTCGATCTCGGGCGACTTGCAGCCCAGGCGGTACATGTTGGCCGTCGGGCCGCCCAGGTCGGAGACGATGCCGGTGAAGCCTTCGACCTTGTCGCGGATCTCCTCGACCTCGCGGATGATCGAGTCCTCGCTGCGGCTCTGGATGATGCGGCCTTCGTGCTCGGTGATGGAGCAGAAGGTGCAGCCGCCGAAGCAGCCGCGCATGATGTTCACGCTGAAGCGGATCATCTCCCAGGCAGGGATCTTCGTCGCGCCGTCGTGGCGGCCGTGCTCGTCGGCATAGCGCGGATGCGGGCTGCGCGCATACGGCAGGTCGAACACGTGGTCCATCTCGGCGGTGGTGAGCGGGATCGGCGGCGGGTTGATCCACACGTCGCGCGCCGTGGCGCCTTCGCCGTGCGCCTGTACCAGCGCGCGGGCGTTGCCGGGGTTGGTCTCCAGGTGCAGCACACGGTTGGCGTGGGCGTAGAGCACCGGGTCGGCTCTCACCTGCTCGTAGCTGGGCAGGCGGATCACGGTGCGGTCGCGCGGCGGGGCCTTGAGGCGAACTGCCGGATTGGCGACGAAATGGATGGGTTGCTCACCCACACCCGTTCTCGCTGAGCCTGTCGAAGCGCCGCTCCGGGCTTCGACAGGCTCAGCCTGAACGGTATGTCGGGCATTGGCCGCGTCGGCGGCAGCCTGCGCCTCGTCCTCGCGCGCGCAGCTCTGGCCCTGCGCCTTCGCCTGCTCCGACACCATCAGGTAGGGGTTGACGTGCGCGTCCACGCGGCCGGGCTGGTCCACCTCGGTGGAGTCGATCTCGAACCAGCCTCGGGCCGACTCGTCGCCCTGGCGGCGCACGAAGGCGGTGCCGCGCACGTCGGTGATGCGGTGCACCGGCTCCCTGGCGGCGATGCGGTGCGCCACCTCGACGATGGCGCGCTCGGCGTTGCCGTACAGCAGCAGGTCGCACTTGCTGTCGAGCACGATGGAGCGGCGCACCTTGTCGCTCCAGTAGTCGTAGTGGGCGATGCGGCGCAGGCTGCCCTCGATGCCGCCGAGCACGATGGGCACCTCGGGAAAGGCCTCGCGGCAGCGCTGGCTGTAGACGATGGCGGCGCGGTCGGGCCGGGCGCCGCCGGCGTCGCCGGGCGTGTAGGCGTCGTCGCTGCGGATCTTCCGGTCGGCGGTGTACCGGTTGATCATCGAATCCATGTTGCCGGCCGTCACGCCCCAGAACAGGTTGGGCCGGCCCAGCGCCTTGAAGGGCTCGGCGCTGGTCCAGTCGGGCTGCGCGATGATGCCCACGCGAAAGCCCTGCGCCTCCAGCACGCGGCCGATCACGGCCATGCCGAAGCTGGGGTGGTCGACGTAGGCGTCGCCGCTGATGATGACGATGTCGCAGCTGTCCCAGCCGAGCTGCGCCATCTCCTCGCGCGAGGTCGGCAGGAACTTCGCCGTACCGAAGCGATGCGCCCAGTACCTGCGGTAGCTGGTGATCGGCTTGGCGGCGCGCGCGAAGAAGGAGACGTCGACGGGGGCGTTCATGCGGGGCGTGTGGGGCAGCCCGGCGTCCGGCGCAGGCAACGGGCGATTGTAGAAGTCCGGCGCCTTCCTGTCGCCCGCGCGGGGCATTCCCCACACGGGCCGGCACAGCTATATACTTGCTTTTGTCAATTTATTTAGATGACTATGGCAAGCGAAATCGATGCCACGCAAGTCAAGGCGCTGCGCCGCTTCAACCGCTTCTTCACCCGCCGCATCGGCGTGCTGGACCCGTACCTGGCCAGCGATCTCTCGCTGACCGACGTGCGGGTGCTGTACGAGCTGGCCCACCGCGAGGGCCTGACGGCGACCGTGCTGCAGCGCGAGCTGGGGCTGGACGGCGGCTACCTCAGCCGCGTCCTCAAGCGCTTCGAGGCGGCCGGCTGGCTGCTGCGCACGCCCAGTCCGAAGGACGCGCGGCAGAGCCTGCTGGCGCTGACGGAAGCCGGCCACGCCGCCTTCGCGCCGCTGCAGCAGAAGTCCCGCGACGCGGCGGCCGCGCTGCTGGCCGGCCTGGCCCCCGGCCAGCGCCAGGAACTGGTGGCGTCGATGGAGCGCATCGAATCGCTGCTCGGCGCCGAGGGCGCGCCCGCCCCCATCCCGACGCGCACCGTGGTCCTGCGCGACCCGGTGCCGGGCGACATCGGCTGGGTCGTGCAGTTGCACGGCGAGCTGTACTGGCGCGAGTACGGCTGGAACACGGAATTCGAGGCGCTGGTGGCCGACATCGCCGCGCAGTTCGTGCGCAAGTTCCAGCCGCAGTGGGAGAAGTGCTGGATCGCCGAGCTGGACGGCCGGCGGGTGGGCGCGATCTTCGTGGTGCGCAAGTCCGCCACGGTGGCGCAGCTGCGCATGCTGATCCTCTCGCCCGAGGCGCGCGGCCTGGGCCTGGGCGCGCGGCTGACGGACGAGGCCATCGCCTTCGCCCGCGGCAAGGGCTACCGCCGGATGGTGCTGTGGACCAACAGCAACCTCACCGCCGCACGGGCGATCTACGCGCGGCGCGGCTTCGTGCTCGACAAGTCGGAGCCCTACGAGGGCTACGGGCAGAAGCTGGTCGGCGAGACCTGGTCGCTGCGGCTGTAGCGGCGGGGCTCGGTGTCTTCCCGGCTTGCCCGCCGTGCACGCCGGCGCCTAAGGTCGGCCGATGCACTGCCCTTCCCCTGCCGGCCGCCGCAGGCCCTGACGATGGACGCGGCGACCGCCTCCGCCATCCTGGCGCGCGCATTGCGCTCGCTCGCCGCCGGCCAGCCCGAGATGGCCGCACACGACGCCGAGATCCCCGTGCGCCACTACCTGGACGCGGACCGCTTCGCCCGCGAGATGAAGACGCTGCGCCGCCATCCGGTGCCGATCGCCGCAACCGCGGACCTGGCGCAGGCCGGCGACCACGTGGCGGCGCACCGCCTGGGCGTCCCCCTGCTCGCGGTGCGCAGCGACGACGGCGTGCTGCGCGCCTTCCTGAACGTGTGCCGCCACCGCGGCGCGCAGGTCGTGCCGGACGGCCAGGGCCGCGGCGCGAGGCGCTTCGCCTGCCCCTATCACGCCTGGACCTACGGCAGCGACGGCACGCTGCGCGGCCTGCCGCAGCGCGACGGCTTTCCCGGCCTGGACATGAGCGCCGCCGGCCTGCGCCCGCTGGCCGTGGCCGAGGCGGCCGGCGTCGTGTGGGTGCTGCCCGACCCGGACTGCGCCGGCCACGACCTGCACGCGCAGTTCGGCCCGCTGGCCGCCGAACTGGACGCGATGGGCTTCGGCACGCACGTGCCCTTCGCGCCGCGGCGGCTCGAACTGCGCTGCAACTGGAAGCTGCTGGTCGACGGCGCCTTCGAGGCCTACCACTTCAAGACCGCGCACCGCGACACCATCGCCTCGATGTTCGCGGACAACCAGCAGGTGATCGACGAGTTCGGCCCGAACCGGCGCCTGTACCTGGTCAAGGCCGGCCTGGACACACGCACCGCGCCGGCGCCGGCGGACTTCCGGCCGCGCGAGCACGGCAACCTCATCTACTTCTTCTTTCCCGGCACGGCGATCCTGGTGCAGGGCGGCCATGCCTAATTGAGCCACTGGGAGCCGCTCGCACCCGACCGCACCGCGGTGCACGAGCTGACGCTGCTGCCCGAGGCGCCGGCCGGCGACAAGGCGCTGCGCCACTGGGAGCGCAATGTCGCGCTGTACCGGCGCACGCTGGCCGAGGACTACGCGCTCGCGGAATCGATCCAGGCCGGCCTGGCCAGCGGCGCCAACGAGGCGCTGCGCTTCGGCCGCTTCGAGTTCGCCGCGCCGCGCTTCCATGCGCAGCTGGAAGCGGCGTGCGCCGCCGGCGCGCCTAGCGGCGCTCGATGAGCTGGCCGCGCAGTTCCCCGCCCGGGTTCTGCGCCGTGTGCAGGTTCAGGTACCAGCGCCCCGCCAGCAGGTCGCCGGCCTGCACGGGCGTGAGCTGGATGCGGCCTTCGTAGGGGTTGGGGAACGGGGGGTTGAGCGTGATCACCGGCGCCGCGTTGGCGCCCACGTCCGCCGGACCGTGGAAGTGCGCCGCGGTGATCGGCCCGCTGAGATTGGAATAGCCGATGCGGAAGCGGAACAGGCCGGTGTCGCGGTCCAGCACGGCGTCAACCGTGCCGGTGCCCATGCTGTAGACCGGCGGCACCTCGTTGCGACCGTCCAGGCGGGTGCTGAAGGCGGCCAGCTGCGGCTCGCGCACCGGCGCGGGCGCCGTCGTCACCGGCGGGGGCGGCGGCACCGGCGTGGCCTGCACCGGCGGCGGCACGGCCGGGATGGTCTGCACCGGCGGCGGCGCCGGGTACGGCGCCTGCGGAGACGGCGGGTAGGGCTGCCGCGCGGAGGGCGGCTCGTCCAGCGAGACCGAGGTACAGCCGGCCAGCACCATCGCCGCCAGGGCGGCAAGGCCCGCGCCGCGGCGGGCGGCAGGCGACACGAACGACGAACGGAGGGAGGACGGTTGGGCGCTCATGGCCGCAACCTTATCACCGCCGCGCCCCGCATCGTCCACCCGAAGCAGCTTCAGCCCGGCGTGCCGGGGTGGCGCACCCGCGCCGCGCCCGGCTCGGCCAGGTCGTAGGTGGTCACGCCGCCGGCCTGCGCGTGGGGCCGCAGCCATTCGGGATGGTCCAGCGTGCGGCACATGTCGTGCATGCCGGCCTGCCAGTGGTCCTCCACCGTGATGCGGGAGAACTCGTAGTCCTTGGACTCCAGCTCGTAGGGCTTGTGGCGATAGATCAGGTGCACGATGTCGATCGGCTCGCTGCGCAGGTGCCCGCACAGGGCGGCGACCTCGGGTTCGTCGCGCAGGTGCGGCGGCAGGCGGTCCAGCAGCGCGGCCAGCGCCTGCTGAAGGTTCACGTTGGCCGCCAGCGCGTCGGTGTTCATGCGGGTGCGGCTGGAGTACTGGATGTCCTTCTGCCGCATCGCCACGTCGCCCAGCGTGCGCGGCAGGGTGCCGCGGGCGCTGAACAGGTCCACCTGCAGCACCAGCAGGCGCCGCGTGCGCAGGTGCTCGTCCAGCACGTACTGCAGCGGCGTGTTGGAGACGAGGCCGCCGTCCCAGTAGTCCTCGCCGTCGATGTGCACCGGCGGAAAGCCCGGCGGCAGCGCGCCGCTGGCCATGATGTGCTCGGGCCGGATCGCCACGCTGCCGTTGTCGAAGTACACCGAGTTGCCGGTGCGCACGTTCACCGCGCCGACCGAGAAGCGCATGCCGCGCTGATGGTTGATGCGGTCGAAGTCCACCAGCCGCTCCAGCGTGGCCTTCAGCGGCGCGGTGTCGTAGTAGCTGAGCACCGGCGCCGCCGGGCCCAGGAACAGGGCCGGCGTCATGCGCGGCTCGAAGAAGCCGGGGATGCCGGCCACCATCGCCGAGGCGGCGCTGAACTGGTTCAGCCAGGTGCGCTCGCCGGCCCAGCCCGGCAGCATCTGGCCGGCCCCGGAAGACACAAGGCGCCAGAACTCGCGCAGCCGCTCGACGCGCCGCGCCGGCGGGTTGCCGGCGATCAGCGCGGCGTTGATGGCACCGATGGAGACGCCGGCGACCCAGTCCAGGTCCTTGTGCTGCTCGAACAGCGCCTCGTACACCCCCGCCTGGTAGGCGCCGAGCGCGCCGCCACCCTGCAGCACCAGCGCCTTGGCGGCGGAGGCCGTCGCATCCGCCGGCGAGGCGGCCGCAAGCTGCGGCCGGGAGGCCAGGGAAGACGAGGAGGCACGCGCCGGCGGGCGCGGGGAGGTTCTGCGGGTCGAGCTCATGCGCCCATTGGACACGGCCGGCCGGAAGGATTCCAATGTGGACAGCGTCCAGCGATCCTGCTATTGTTTGTGGACGGCGTACACAACATGCGATCGCGCAGTGCCGCTGCCGCCTCCCTCTTCCCCCTTTTCCAACCCAGGAGCACCTATGCAGATCCAGCCCTATCTCTTCTTCGAAGGCCGCACGGAAGAGGCCATCGAGTTCTACAAGAAGGCCCTCGGCGCGCAGGTCGAGATGCTGATGCGCTTCAAGGACGCGCCACCCGACCCGGAGGGCGCGAACACCGACGCCGGCGGCTGCGCCCCGGCGCCCGCCGACATGGACAAGGTGATGCACGCCAGCTTCCTCGTGGGCGGCCAGCGCATCATGGCCTCCGACGGCATGAACTCCGGCAAGGCCGAGTTCAAGGGCATGGCGCTGTCGCTCTCGTATCCGACCGATGCCGAGACGAAGCGCGCCTTCGACGCGCTGGCCGACGGCGGCCAGGTGCAGCAGCCGCTGGTCAAGACCTTCTTCTCCTCGGCCTTCGGCATGGTGGCCGACCGGTTCGGCATGAACTGGATGGTGATCACCGACACGGGCAACCCGCCGGCATGACGGCCGCCGCCACCGACGCGCGCCGCCGCTGGCTGGCGCTGGTCGTGCTGTGCCTGGGCGAGCTGATGATCGTGCTCGACACGACGATCGTGAACGTCGCCCTGCCCTCCATCCGCACCGACCTGGGCTTTTCCGAGACAGCGCTGGTGTGGGTGGTCAACGCCTACATGCTGACCTTCGGCGGCTTCCTGCTGCTGGGCGGGCGGCTGGGCGACCTGTACGGGCACCGGCGCCTGTTCCTCGCCGGGCTGGTGCTGTTCACCGCGGCCTCGCTGGCCTGCGGCGTGGCGGCCTCACAGGCGGTGCTGGTGGCCGCGCGCGCCGTGCAGGGCCTGGGCGGCGCGGTGGTCTCGGCGGTCGCGCTCTCGCTGATCATGAACCTCTTCACCGAGCCGGGCGAGCGCGCCAGGGCGATGGGCGTGTACGGCTTCGTCTGCGCCGGCGGCGGCAGCGTGGGCGTGCTGCTGGGCGGCCTGCTCACCAGCCAGCTGAGCTGGCACTGGGTCTTCCTGGTCAACCTGCCGATCGGCCTGGCGGTGTACGCCTTCGGCGCGGCACTGCTGCCGGCCTCGCGCGCGGCCGCGGCCGACGCGCGGCTGGACGTGGCGGGTGCCGTCACCGTCACCCTGTCGCTGATGCTGGCGGTGTACGCCGTGGTGGGCGGCAACGAGGCCGGCTGGACCTCGCCGCGCACGCTCGCGCTGCTGGGTGCGGCGGCGGTGCTGATGCTTCTCTTCATCGCCATCGAATCGCGCGTGGCGCATCCGCTGGTGCCGCTCGCGCTGTTCAGGCTGCGCAACGTGGCGGTGTCCAACGTCACGGGCGTGCTGTGGTCCGCCGGCATGTTCGCCTGGTTCTTCCTCTCGGCGCTGTACATGCAGCTCGTGCTGGGCTACACGCCGATGCAGGTGGGCCTGGGCTTCCTGCCGGCCAACATCATCATGGCGGCGCTGTCGCTGGGGGTCTCGGCCAGGCTGGTGATGCGCTTCGGCGTCCGCCGGCCGCTGGCGGCCGGGCTGGCGCTGGCCGTGGCGGGCCTGGCGCTGTTCGCGCGCGCGCCGGCCGGCGGCAGCTTCGTGCTGGACGTGCTGCCCGGCATGCTGCTGCTGGGCGTCGGCGCGGGCATCGCCTTCAACCCGATGCTGCTGGCGGCGATGAGCGACGTGGCACCGTCCGATGCGGGGCTGGCCTCGGGCGTGGTCAACACCTCGTTCATGCTGGGCGGCGCGCTGGGGCTCGCGGTGCTGGCGAGCCTGGCCTCGGCGCGCACGGCGGCGCTGGGCGCGGCGGGCGCCGATCCGGTGCAGGCGCTCAACGGCGGCTACCAGTGGGCCTTCCTCGTCGGCGCAGTGTTCACGGCCGTCGCCGCGCTGCTGAGCGGTATGCTGCTGCGCACCCGGCTGCAGCCCGGCGCGCAGGCGCTGGCGGCCCACTGAACCAGCCCCCTCCTCCCGCCGCATGTCCCACAGCTTCCTGATCACCGAAGACGACTACCTGGCCGCCATGCAACTGCACGCCCGCCCGCGCGGCTGGCAGTGGGCCTTCATCGCGGCATTGGCCCTGCTGTGCGTCCTTGCCCTGCTGTTCATGCGCTCGCCCTGGCGCGAGGCCGGCCTGGGCGGGCTGATCGGCCTGGCCGCGATGATGCTGCTGACGCGCTTCGTGATCGGCCCGCTGGTGTGGCGGCGCCACTACCGCCGCTATCCGGCCATCCGGCAGCCCATGGAGATCGAACTGCTCGACACCGGCCTGCGCCTGCAGTCGCCCAGCGGCGAGAGCCGGCTCGCGTGGGA
>NZ_JBIQNC010000004.1:78777-90204 GCF_044462705.1 Xenophilus sp. | reverse complement strand
GCCGCGCCGCCACCGCCGGGCTGGCGACGGCCACGTAGCGCATCGCGCCCAGCGCGCGCACGCTGCAGCCGGGCGCCGGCTGCGCCAGCGCCGTCACCGCGGCCAGCACCGTGCCGCTGCGCAGGCGCTCGGCGGTGTGGTCCTGGTCGTCCACCGCCAGGTCCAGCAGCACCGGCGCGCCGGCCGCGAAGCGCGCCACCGCCGGCAGGAACCAGGTCGCCAGGCTGTCGGCGTTGACGGCCACCGGCAGCCGCACGCGCGCGGGCGGCGCGGCCGGGCCGCCGCGGGCCGCCGGCAGCGCGGGCAGCGCGCCGCCCAGCTCGTGCTCCAGCAGGCGCACCTCGTCCACGTGGCGGCACAGGCGCTGGCCTGCGTCGGTGGCGGTGCAGGGCGGGCCGCGCCGCACCAGGGCGCAGCCGACGCGCTCCTCCAGCAGCCGCACGCGCTGCGAGACGGCCGAGGGCGTGACGTTCAGCGCCCGCGCGGCGCGCTCGAAGCTGCCCTCGCGCACCACGGCGTGCAGGGCGGAGAGGGCGGCGTAGTCGAGCATGCGGATAAAGAAAAACTGAATCGGATGAAGCAGATTCAGTTTGTCTGAACGGCGCGGGGCGGGCAAGCTCGGCGCATGCCGGCCGCCTCGTCTTCCGCCTTCGCCTTCGCCCAGGGCCTGCTGCTGAGCCTGGGCCTGATCGTCGCCATCGGCGCGCAGAACGCCTTCGTGCTGCGCCAGGGGCTGCGGCGCGAGCATGTCGGCGCGGTGGTGGCCTTCTGCGCGCTGATGGATGCGCTGCTGGTGGCGGCGGGCGTCGCCGGCATGGCCGGGGCGCTGGGCGAGCGGCCGCTGCTGGCGCGGGCGCTGGCCGGGGCCGGCGCGGTGTTCCTGGCCGCGTACGGCCTGCGCGCGCTGCGCCGCAGCCGCATCGCCGGGGCATCGCTGCAGGCGGCCGGCGGCGCGCCTGCCCTGGCCTCGCGCGGCGCGGTGCTGGCGCAGGCGGCGGCCTTCACGCTGCTCAATCCGCACGTCTACCTCGACACCGTGCTGCTGGCCGGCAGCGTCGGCGCCCAGCATGCGGCGCCGGCGCGCGCGGCCTTCGTGGCCGGGGCGGCGCTGGCCAGCACGCTGTGGTTCGCGCTGCTGGGCTTCGGCGCCCGCGCGCTGGCGCCGGCCTTCGCCCGGCCGCGCGCCTGGCAGCGGCTGGACATGGGCATCGGCGCCGTGATGCTGGCGCTGGCCGCGGGCCTGGCCTGGCGCGCGGCGGGCTGAGCGCCGCGGCTCAGGCCGCGCGGAGCATCGCCTCGGGCGTGTCGTTGACGGTGGTGCGGCGCAGTTCGCGGCGCTCGGCGATGTCGTAGCGGCGGCCGCGGTGCAGGGTGCTGCGGTTGTCCCACATGACCAGGTCGCCGACCTGCCACGCGTGCCGGTAGACCCGCTCGCGCTGCGTCGCGTGCTCCAGCAGGTCCTGCAGGTACATGCGGCTCTCGGCGGTGGGCCAGCCGATGATCTGCCGCGCGTGCACGCCCACGAACAGCACCTTGCGGCCCGAGCCGGGATGCGTGTCCGCGATCGGCCAGACGGCGGGCGGGATCTCCTTCTTCTGGTCGTCGGTGTAGGCGTCGTCGCCCAGCAGGATGCGGGTGTGCAGTGCGAAGTGCTCCGCCTTCAGGTCCTGGATCTCCGCCTTGGTGCGCGCGTCGAGCGTATCGTAGGCATCGCGCAGGTCGGCGAACTCGGTGTCGCCGCCCCAGCTCGGCTTGATCACGCAGTGCAGCATCGAATAGGCGGCCCGCGGATCCATGAAGGAGCTGTCCGAATGCCATAGCTGGTTGGCGAAGTTGGACAGGTTCTTCGGCGAGTCGCGCTTCGCCACGTTGCCCTGCGCGTCCACGTTGGAGATGTCGATCAGGCGCTCGTCCCCCAGCCGCTCGGGCCGCTTGAACACGCGCTTGAGCCCGATGTCCAGCGGGCCGAAGGCGCGGGCGAAGTCGAGCTGCTGCTGCGCCGTCAGCGGCTGCCCGCGCCAGACCAGCACGGCGTGCTCGTTCATGGCCCGGTTGATGGCGCGCACGTCGCCGTCCGAGAGCGGCTGCGTGAGGTCGACGCCGGAGGCCTCGGCGACGAAGACGGGATGCAGGGGTTTCAGTTGCAGGGTCATGGCGCGGTCACTCTCACTCGATTTCGATGTGGGCATCGACGACCACCTTGCCCCAGCGCTTCATTTCGCTGGCGATGAAGGCGTCGAACTCCTCGGGCTTGCTGCCCACGATCTCCAGCCCGTACTCCTGCGCGCGCTGCTTCATCTCGGGGCTGGCGAGCGCCTTGCGGGTGTCGGCGTAGATCTTCTGCAGCACCGGCTTGGGCGTGCCCGCGGGCGCGACGAAGCCGAGCAGTGCACCGACGTCGAAGCCGGGCAGCACCTCGGCGACCGTCGGGTAGTCGTGGCCGCTCACGCGCCGGGCGCCCATGGTCGCGATCAGCTTCATCTTGCCGGCCTGCACGTAGGGCAGCACGGAGAGGAAGGGGTCGACCACGAGGTCGAGCCGCCCGCCCATGAGTTCGGTGTGGGCCGGCGCGCTGCCCTTCATGGCGACGTGCTGCATCTCGAAGCCCGCCTCGCGCTTGAGCAGTTCCGCGCCCAGGTGGGTCGTGCTGCCGGCGCCCGGCGTGCCGTAGTTCAGCTTGCCGGGGTGGCTGCGGGCGTAGGCGATCAGCTGCTTCAAGTTGTCGAAGGGCGCATCCGGCCGGGCGACGATGGCCAGCTGCATGTTGAACAGCTGCGTGATGCCGGCCAGGTCGCGGGTGGTGTCGTAGGGCAGGCGCTTGCGCAGCGTCGGGTTGACCGCCAGCGAGGAGTTCACCATGCCGAAGGTCAGGCCGTCGGGCGCCGACTTGGCGACGAAGTCGGCGCCGATCACGGTGCCGGCGCCGGGCTTGTAGTCGATCACCACCGGCTGGCCCCAGCTCTCCTGCAGCTTCACGGCCAGCAGCCGGCCCACGGTGTCGGTCGGGCCGCCGGGCGGGAAGGGGATGACGATCTTCACGGGCGCCTTGGGAAAGTCCTGCGCGGCCGCGCCGAGGGAAAGGGCGGCGGCCAGCAGGCCCGCGCCGAGCTTGATCCAGTTCAAGGTGTCTCCTGTTTTGCGGATTAAATGGAACGTGGTTTCAAAAAATCATAGACGAAGTGTCCATAAAATGAAACGATGTTTTGAAAACATGGGGAAAACATGGGAGTCGAGGCCAGGGACGAGGTGAGCGCGCTGGCGCGCGGGCTGGCGCTGCTGCGCGCGGTGGCGGACGCCGAGGCGCCGCTTTCCAACCGGGAACTGGCCGAACGCTCCGGCATCCCCAAGGCGACCGTCTCGCGCCTGACCTCGACGCTGCAGTCCGCCGGGCTGCTGCGCCTGTCGCCCGACGAGCGCTTCACCCTGGGCCCCGCCGCGCTGCACCTGGGCAACGCCTACCTGCGGGGCTTCGACTTCCGCCAGCAGGCCCGCTGGCACCTGGCCGAGCTGGCGGAGGCGGCCGGCGGAAACGTCCACCTCGGCGTGCGCGACGGCCCGGACATGCTGGTCATCGACACCGTGCACCCGCGCACGGCGCTGATCCTCTCGCGCATGGACGTGGGGCTGCGCATGGCCATCGCCACCTCGGCGATGGGCCGGGCCTACATGGCGGCGCTGCCGCCGCCGCAGCGCGACGCCCTGCGCGAGGACCTGCGCGCGGCCGGCGTCGATGCGCGCACGCGCGCCCGGCTCGACGAGGCGATGGCGGAGCACCGGGAGCGAGGCTTCAGCGTGTCCTTCGGCGAGTGGCATCCGGACATCCATGCGCTGGGGTTCAGCCTGCGCGGCCCGCGGGGCGAGCTCTACGGCGTCAGCGTCGGCGGGCCGGCCTACATGCTGCCTGCGCAGAAGTTCCTCGAGGAGGTCGGCCCGCGCCTGCTCGAGGTGCAGCGGGCGATCGAATCGGAAGCGGGCCACGGCCCTGAAGGCCCGCGCGAGGGCCGCTAAGCTCGCCCGGATGAAGGGCCAACCCCACAAACCCGCGCCGCGCGCCGCCCGGGCGCACGAGCTGCGCATCATCGGCGGCCAGTGGAAGCGCACCCGCCTCGCGGTGGCCGACCGCCCCGGCCTGCGGCCCACGCCCGACCGCGTGCGCGAGACGCTGTTCAACTGGCTCGCCAGCCTGGCCGGCGCGGGCGGCGGCGCGCTGCCCGGCTGGCGCTGCCTGGACGTGTTCGCCGGCACCGGCGCGCTGGGCTTCGAGGCCGCCTCGCGCGGCGCGGCCGAGGTGCTGCTGTGCGAGCAGGACGCGGCGCTGGTCGCGCAGATGAAGGCGGTGCGCGAGAAGCTCCATGCCGAGGCCGTGCGCATCGAGCGCGGCGACGGCGCGGCGCGGCTGGAAGCGTCGGCGCCCGGCCACTGGGACGTGGTCTTCCTCGACCCGCCCTTCGACCAGGCGGCGCTGTACGCGCGCTGCCTCGCCGCGGCGGCGCGCGCGCTGCGGCCGGGCGGCGTGGTCTACCTGGAGGCGGCCCGCGAGTGGACCGCCGCCGAACTCGCGCCCCTGGGCCTCGTGCCGCTGCGGCACCTGCGGGCCGGGGCCGTGCATGCCCACCTGCTGCATGCGGCCGAGGGCGGCTGAGCAGGGGCTCCCTCGCACGGCGTACATAATGCGCCGGACCCAGCCCGCAGGAGGAACCCCATGACATCCCAAGTGATCGCGGTCTATCCCGGCACTTTCGACCCCATGACCCTGGGCCACGAGGACGTGGTGCGGCGCGCCACCCAGCTGTTCTCGCACGTGATCGTCGCGGTGGCGGCGGGCCACCACAAGAAGGCGCTGTTCTCGCTCGCCGAGCGCATCGAGATGGCGCGCAACGTGGTGGAGCCCTTCGGGGACCGCGTCACGGTGGAGAGCTTCTCGGGCCTGCTGCGCGACTTCGTCGTCGCGCGCGGCGGCAAGGCCATGGTGCGCGGCCTGCGCGCCGTCACCGACTTCGACTACGAGTTCCAGCTCGCCGGCATGAACCGCTCGCTCATGCCCGAGGTGGAGACCGTCTTCCTCACCCCCAGCGACAAGTACCAGTTCATCTCCAGCACCTTCGTGCGCGAGATCGCGATGCTCGGCGGCGAGGTGGACAAGTTCGTCTCGCCGCACGTGCAGGAGCGGCTGGCCGACAAGGTGCGCAGCCAGGGCCGGGAGTAGGTGGCCCGCGCCGTGGCTGCGTCCGCGCCGCACCTGCGGCTGCATCCGCTGGGCGAGGCCGCGCTGCTGGCCGAGCTGCCGCCGCCGGCCACGCTCGACGCGCAGCGCCGCATCTGGGCCCTGGCGCGCGCGGCGCGGCGCTGGCCCGAGGTGCAGGAGACGCTGCCCGGCATGAACAACCTGACCCTGCTCTACGACCCGGAGCAGCTCGACGCCGGCGAGCTGGAGCTGCGCGTGCTTTCGCTGTGGCCCGAACTGGCCGCCGAGGACGAGGGCGCCGCGCGCACCGTCGAGATCCCCGTCGACTACGGCGGCGAGCACGGCCCCGACCTGCACGACGTGGCGCGCCACACCGGCCTGCCGCCCGACGAGGTGGTGCGCCGCCACGCAGCGGGCGCCTACGTGGTGTACCTGCTGGGCTTCCTGCCCGGCTTCGCCTTCATGGGCGGGCTGGCGCCGGAGCTGGCCACGCCGCGCCGCAGCGAGCCGCGCACCGCGGTGCCGGCGCGTTCGGTGGGCATCGGCGGCGCGCAGACCGGCATCTACCCGCTGGTCTCGCCGGGCGGCTGGCAGCTCATCGGCCGCACGCCGCTCGAACTGTTCGACCCTGCGGCCGAGCCGCCCACGCTGCTGCGCCCGGGCGACCGGGTGCGCTTCGTCGCGCGGAGCGTCGCGCTGTGACGATCACGGTGCTGCGCCCCGGCATGCTCGCCTCGGTGCAGGACCTGGGGCGCTTCGGCCGGCGCGAGCTGGGCATCTGCCCCGGCGGTGCGCTCGATGCGCTGGGCCTGGCGCTCGCCAACCGGCTGGCGGGCAACGAGGACGGCGCCGCCGGCCTCGAACTCACCCTGGGCAACTGCGAGCTGCGCTTCGACGCCGACACACGCATCGCGCTGGCCGGCGACGACTTCGGCGCGCGGCTGGACGGCCGGCCGCTGTGGCCGCTGTGGAGCGTGCCGGTGCGCGCCGGGCAGCACCTGCGCCTGGGCGGCGCCAACGCCTCGCCGCACAAGGCGGGCCTGCGCACCTGGCTGGCGGTCGCCGGCGGCATCGACGTGGCGCCGGTGCTCGGCTCGCGCAGCACCGACCTGAAGGCCGGCTTCGGCGGGCTGGAGGGCCGCCCGCTGAAGAAGGGCGACGTGCTGCCGCTGGGCGCGAGCCGCCTGGACGACGGGCAGCGCGGCCAGCGCCCCTTCGGCATCCACGGCCCCGCCTGGGACGAGGACCTGTGCGAAGGCGAGGCCGCGCCCGAATGCATCACCCTGCGCACCACGCCCGGCCCCGAGTGCGGGCACTTCAGCGAGGCCGAGCGCCGCCGCTTCCACACCGCGGCGTGGCGCATCACGCCGCAGAGCAACCGCATGGGCAGCCGGCTCGAGGGCCCGGCGCTGACGCGCCAGCGCGAGGGCGACATGCTGTCCTCAGCCGTCATCCCCGGCACGGTGCAGGTGCCGCCCTCGGGCCAGCCGATCATCCTGATGGGCGATGCGCAGACCACCGGCGGCTACCCGCGCATCGCGGTCGTCATCCGCGCCGACCTGTGGAAGCTGGCGCAGGCGCCGCTGGGTGCGAAGCTGCGGCTGCAGGAGGTGGACGCCGCCGCCGCCCTGGCCGCCTGGGCCGCGCAGAAGCGCTACCTCGCATCGGTGCAGCGGGGCCTGGCGGCGATGGGCTGGCCGGCGGCGGCGTAGACTGGGCCGCACCCACGCGAGGCCATCCACCATGCAAGTCGATCTGAATGCCGACCTCGGCGAAGGCGCCGGCAACGACGAGGCGCTGCTGCAACTGGTCAGCTCCGCCAACATCGCCTGCGGCTGGCATGCCGGCGACGCGAAGACCATGCGCCAGTGCGTGCGCTGGGCGCTGGCCAACGGCGTGGCGGTGGGCGCGCACCCGAGCTTTCCGGACCGCGAGAACTTCGGCCGCAGCGCGATGCAGCTGCCGCCGGAGGAGATCGTCGCCAACATGCTCTACCAGATCGGCGCGCTCGACGCGATCGTGCGCGCCGAGGGCGGCCGGCTGGCGCACGTCAAGCCGCACGGCATGCTCTACAACCAAGCGGTGAAGGAGCCCGAGCTCGCGGCGGCCCTGTGCGAGGCGGTGCGGCTGTTCGACCCCTCGCTGCGCTTCTTCGGCCTGGCCGGCAGCGGCATGATCGAGGCGGCGCGCCAGGCGGGCCTGACGCCGGTGGAGGAGGTCTTCGCCGACCGCGGCTACATGCCCGACGGCAGCCTGGTGCCGCGCGGCCGGCCCGGCGCGCTGATCGAGGACGAGGAAGAGGCCCTGGCGCAGACGCTGTCGCTGGTGCGCGACCGCCGCGTCACCGCCATCGACGGCAGCAGCGTGCCCGTCAACGCGCAGAGCGTGTGCCTGCACGGCGACGGCGCGCACGCGCTGGCCTTCGCGCGGCGCATCCGCCAGCGCCTCGATGCCGAGGGCATCGCCGTGCGGCCGGTGGCCGGCGGCGCGCGCTGAGAAGACGAAGACACGCCCCGCCGCGGGCCGCGTGCGCCGCGCGTGACTTGTTTCCTTGTGCCGGCGCGGCAGCGCCGTTACAACTCCCGCCCATCCAAGAAAAAACAGTCAGGGAGAAATCGATGGGCTTGCGCGACATTGCGCTGACGGTGCGCGAGGCGCCGGGCGGCCGCTTCATCTGGCGGCTGATGGAGGGATCGGGCGACATCGGCCCCTTTCCCACCTACGTCCGGCTGGCCGACGCCGAGGACAGCTTCGACAGCTATTCGTCGGCACTCGTGGCCGGCATGGCGGCGCTACGCCGGCTGGGCAGCCCGGTCCAGGGGCCGCAGCAGCGGATCGATCCGCCCTGAGCCTCAGGCCGGCGCCACGCGCCGCAGCCACTCGCCCAGCAGCGCGTTCACCTCGGCCGGCCGTTCCATGGTCAGCATGTGGCCGCAGTCGCGCAGCCAGTGCAGTTCGGCCTGCGGCAGCAGCGTCGCGATCTCGCGCGAGGCGGCCGGCGGCGTGAGCCGGTCGGTGTCGCCGCACAGCACCAGCACCGGGCAGCGCAGCCGGCCCAGGTGGACGCGGGCGTCGGGCCGCTCCATCAGGGCGCGGTTCTGGCGGATCAGCTGCCCGGCGCCGGCGTCCAGGATCATCTCCAGGTAGCGGCCCGTCAGCTCCGGCCGGGCCGCCTGCGCCGGGTGGAAGGCGAACACGATGTTCGGCTCGATCACGTCGCGCACGTCGCCGCGCTCGAACAGCTCGATGGCGTCGGCGCGCAACTGGTAGGTCTCGGGCGTCTCCGGCGCGGCGTTGGTGCCCAGCAGCGCGAGCCCGGCGATGCGCCCGGGCGCCTGGCGCGCCGCCTCCATCGCGACCATGCCGCCCATGGAGGCGCCGCACAGCACCAGCGGCCCCTCGGTCTCCGCCAGCATCGCGGCCGCCATGGCGGGCAGCGAGGCATGGCGCATGTGCGCGTCGGACACCATCGGCCGCAGCGCGGGCGGCACGGCGGGCAGTTGCGCCTCCCACAGCCGCGCATCGCAGGCCAGGCCGGGAAGGAAGACGAGACGGGGGGAAGGCATCGGCGCATTCTGGCATCGGCCCGCGCGGGCGTGCTCCTACACTGCCTGCCCAGGTCCACCTGCACAGGAAAAGGGAGCGCCTCCGTGAACGCCATCGTCCAGCGAGTCCAGGACATCCTGCTGCGTCCGCGCAGCACCTGGCCCGTCATCGACACCGAGGCCGGCGATGCCGCTGGCCTCTACCGCCGCTACCTCGCCGTGCTGGCCGCGCTGCCGGCGCTGGCCGGCTTCGTCGGCCTGTCGCTGGTGGGCGTGGGCGCCTTCGGCGTGCACTACCGCGTGCCCTGGGCGACCGGCCTGATGTCGGCGGTGGCGGGCTACGTGCTGGCGCTGGCGGCGGTGTTCGGCCTGGCGCTGCTGGCCGATGCGCTGGCGCCCACCTTCGGCGGCCGGCGCAGCCGCTGGCAGGCGCTCAAGCTGGTGGGCTATGCGAGCACGGCGGCCTTCGTCGCCGGCGTGTTCAACATCCTCCCGGCGCTGTCGCTGCTGGGCGCGCTGGCAGCGCTGTATTCGCTCTACCTGTTCTGGCTGGGCGCGCCGGTGCTGATGGGATGCCCGCCGGACAAGGCGGCCGGCTACACGGCGGTGCTGGCCGTGTGCAGCGTGGCGGCGTGGCTGGTGGTGGGCGCGGTGCTCTCGCTGCTGGCGCCGCCGGCGCTGCGCGTGGCGGGCGCGGACGGGAATGCGGCGGTGACCATCCGGACCCCGGGCGGCGAGCTGCGCATCGACGGCGCGCAGATGGAGGAGGCGGCCCGCCGCATGGCGGAGGCCGCCAGCCGGATGGAGCAGTCGGCGCAGCAGGCGGCCGCGGGCGCCGCGCGGCCGCCCATCGACCCGCAGCAGCTTCGGGCGATGCTGCCCGAATCGCTCGGCCCCCTAGCGCGCGAATCGATCGAGGCGCGCTCGCAGGCGGTGGCCGGCGTCGGTCACTCGCAGGCTCGGGCCCGCTACCGGGCCGGCGACGAGCGCATCGAGCTGCTGATCAGCGACACGGGCGGGCTGGCCTCGCTCATGTCGGCGGCCACGTGGGGCGGCACCACGCTGGACCGCCAGACCGACGGCAAGGTGGAGAAGGTCTATCCGCAGGATGGGCGCACCGTGCGCGAGGACTACGCCACCGACGGCCACCGGTCGGAGTACGCCGTCATCCTGCGCAACGGCATCCTCGTCGAGGGCCGGGGCGACCACCTGGGCATCGAGCGCGTGCGCGAGGCCGTGACGCAGCTGCCGCTGGCGCGGCTGGAGGCGCTGCAGCGCCAGCCATGACGCCGCGGGCGGTGGACAATGCAGGCCGTTCCATGCCCACCGACCTCATCCTCATCCGCCACGGCGAGACCGACTGGAACCGCGAGCTGCGCTTCCAGGGCCACATCGACGTTCCCCTCAACGACACCGGCCACGAGCAGGCCCGCCGGCTCGGCCTGCGCCTGGCCGGCGAGACCGTCCACCACATCGCCTGCAGCGACCTGCTGCGCACCCAGCAGACCGCCGCGCCGGCGGCGCAGCAGCTGGGCCTGCCGGTGCGCACGACCATCGAGCTGCGCGAGCAGAGCTTCGGCGTCGGCGAGGGGCTGCGCGCCGAGGAGATCCAGGCGCGCCACCCGCGCGCCTGGGAGGACTGGCTGGCCTTCCAGGCCGACCGCGCGCTGCCGGGCGGCGAGTCCACCCGCGAATTCCATGCGCGGGTGATGGCGGCGCTGGGCGGCATCGCCGAACAGCACGCCGGCCGGGTGGTGCTGGTCGTGACGCACGGCGGCGTGCTGGACATGGTCTGGCGCACCGCGCGCAGCCTGGGCCTGGACGGCCCGCGCCGCAGCGAGATCCCCAACGCGGGCGTCAACCGCGTGCGCATCGCCGATCCGGCGCGGCCCGAGGCGGTGGAGATCCTCGACTGGGCCGACACCGCGCACCTCACGGGGCTGGGGCCGCAGCCCAGCTACGACCAGTCCCGGCACCTGAAGCGCGGCTGACGTCAGCGCGCGAGGGCGGCTTGCGCGTCCTCGCACCACCACGCCGCGGCGGCGTAGAAGCCCTCCCACACGCAGCCGTTGCAGCCGCGGCCGCAGCAGGTGTCGGGCTCGGGCGGTGGCGGGCGCAGGGCGACGCCGGCCGCCGCGGCCCGTGCCTGCCAGGCCGCGAAACGCGCCCGGGCCCCGGCCAGATCGCCGGCTGCCGGTGGTGGCGGCATCTCGTCGCCGCTCACCGCCAGCCGGCCTCGCGCAGCTGCGCGGCGATCTTTTCCGCGATGCGGGCGTAGCCCTGGGCGTTGGCGTGGATGCGATCGGAGCGCAGCGCGGCGTCCGACAGCACGCCCGCGTACACGCCGGCCAGCAACTGCACCTGCGCCTCGCGGGCCAGCTCGGCGTAGAAGGGCGCATCCGCGAGGACGCCGACGGCGGCGCGCATCGCGTCGGGCGCCGGCGTGGCGATCAGCGCCACGTGCGGCGTGTGGGCCTTGGCCTGGCGCAGCAGCTTGGCGATGGCCGTCCGCGTGGACTGCGCCGGCACGCCGCGCAGCATGTCGTTGCCGCCGATGCCGACCAGCACCGCGTCGAAGCGCTGCGCCGCGAGCAGCGGCTCCAGCCGCGCCAGCGCGCCTTCGGCGGTGTCGCCGTTGACGCCCTCGTTGTGCAGCTCCCAGCCGGTCAGCCGCGCCAGTTGCGCGGGCCAGTCGGC
>NZ_JBIQNC010000004.1:0-78677 GCF_044462705.1 Xenophilus sp. | reverse complement strand
TCATGACACCACCGAAGGCAGCCCGAGCGCCGCATACACGCCGGCCACCTGCCGCGCCAGCCGCCGCGATTCGGGCTGGCCGTTGCACTGCTGCTGCAGCACGTCCTGCGCGGTGCGCAGGGCGGCGGGTGTGCGCTGGCGCATCAGCGCGTCGAGCCAGATCTGCCCGAACAGGTCGCGCTGCGCGTGGCTGCCGCCGATCTCGACCATGCGCGGCAGTGCCTGCCCCAGCCCCTCGGCGGCGCCGGCCATGTCGCCGCGCGCGTGCGCCACGAGGCCATGCGCCGCCGGCACGCACACGCGCTGCCAGGCGGCGCGGCCGGCCTCGGGCGCCCGGGGCGCATGGGCCTCGATGTTCGCCAGCAGCGCATCGGCCTCGGGCCGCCCGGCGCGCGCCAGGCCGTAGAGGTACTGCAGGTCCAGGAAGGGCAGCACGTGGTCGCGCGTGCGCCCGGCCATGCGTTCGGCCACCGCCTGCCAGCGGCCGCCGACGTCGACGCCGGCCATCTCCAGCCGCGCCAGCAGCGAGACGGCGCCGATCTGGTCCTGCGAGTAGTCGGGCTCCACGCCCCAGCAGTGCGCGTCGTGCACCGCCAGCGCCTCGTCGCCGCGGCCCAGGTCGATCAGGAACAGCGCCAGGTGCCACCAGTTGTGCGTGACCATGAAGGAGTTCAGGCCGGTCCAGGTCGCGCTCATCTCCTCCATGAAGGCCAGCCCTTCGGACAGGCGACCTTCGGTCAGCATCACGTGCGCCAGCGCGTGGTGCGCCCACGGCTCCTTGCGGCACATGGCGATGGCGTGCAGCGCGCTGGCCTCGGCTTCGCGCATCAGGTGGCATTGCTCGTAGCCGAAGGCCAGCATGCCGTGCAGGTACGGCACGTCGGCCGCGTGCGGCCGCGCGGCCAGTGCCAGGCGCAGCATGCCGGGGCAGTCGCCCAGGTTGAAGCAGTGGTACTGGCCGAGCTTGACCGACACCAGGTCGCGCGGGAACTCGCGCGCCTGCTCCTCGTGCAGCGTGATGGCGCGCGCCAGGTCGCCCGCCACCCAGGCGGCGACGGCGGCGATGTAGCGCTGCTCGCGCGGCGTGGCGTGGCGGGCGCCTGCCTGCGCGCGCTCGATGAAGGGCCGTGCGTTGGCTGCGGCCTCGCGCGACTCCGCGAACATGTGCAGCGTGGCGGCGTAGGCCTGCACCAGCGGGCTGTCGTCGCCGCTCGGCTCGAGCACCAGCCGGGCGGCGCGGGCCTCGCACGAGAGGAAGCCCATGACGAAGTCGTCCACCAGCGCCAGGCTGGCGGCGTCGCGGACGTGGACGGGGTTGCCGAGCGCGTCGGCGGTGGAGGGTGGGGCGGCGGGCATGCCGCCGATTCTGCCGCCGGACGCCGGCGGCTCAGCGCCCGGCGCTCAACGCTCCTCCAGCGGCGTCAGCCGCGACTCGCGCAGCCGGCTGGGCGCCAGCGCGCCGGCCGAGTCGAGGATCGGGTAGGCGATCGAGCAGATGTGCGAGTTGATGCGCTTGAGGTCGCTGATCAGGTCGATGTGCAGCGAACTCGTCTCCATGCTGGGCGTGGTGCGGTCCATCAGCCGCTCCAGGTGGGTGTTGGCGTAGGCGCGCTCCAGGTCGCGGAAGCGCGCCTTCTCCTCCAGCAGCTTCTGCGCGTCGCGCACGTTGCCGTTGAGGAACACGCTCATGCCCAGCCGCAGGTTGGCCACCAGGCGCTCGTGCAGCTCCACGATCTCGGCCATGCCGGCCTCCGAGAAGTTGCGCTGCGGCTTGATCTTCTTGTCCTCGATGTCGGTGATCACGCGCTCGATGATGTCGGCCACCTGCTCCATGTTGATGGTGAAGCTGATGATGTCCGTCCAGCGCTTGCTCTCTTCCTCGCCCAGCGCCTCGCGCGAGATCTTGGTCAGGTAGTACTTGATGTCGGAGTAGAGCTGGTCGACCGTGTCGTCCATCTTGCGCAGCTCCTCGGCCAGCCGCAGGTCGTTGGTGCGGATGACGGTGAGCATGCCGATCAGCATGCTCTCCACCACGTCGGCCTGGTGCAGCGCCTCGCGCGCGGCGTTGGAGATGGCCAGCGTGGGCGTGGACAGGGCGGACGGGTCCAGGTGCTGCGGCCGCGTGCTGACCGGCGACTGCGGCGGCGCCGGCAGCAGCCGGGTGACCAGCCGCGCCACCGGCGCCGTCAGCCCGATGAAGGCGATGCTCGCCAGCACGTTGAAGGCCAGGTGGAACAGCACCACCAGCTGCGTGGCGCCGCCCACGTGCGGCCGCACGTACTGCAGCCACAGGCCGATGAAGGGGGCCGCGATCGCCACGCCCAGCACCTTGAACAGCAGGTTGCCCACCGTGACCTGCCGCACCGCGACGCTGGACTTGGCCGTGGTCAGCACCGCCAGCAGGCCGCTGCCCAGGTTGGCGCCCAGCACCAGGCCCAGCGCCACGTCCAGCGGCACCACGGCCGAGCTGGCCATGGCCGCTACCAGCAGCACCACCGCCAGGCTGGAGTACGCCACCACCGCCAGCGCGGCGCCGACGGTGATCTCCAGCAGCACGTCGCTGGTGATGGAGGCGATGATGGCGCGCATCGCCTCGCCCTCGAACAGCGGCCCGGTGGCCGCCACCACGAGCTGCAGCGCCAGCAGCATCAGCCCCAGGCCGATCAGCACGCGGCCGAAGCGTCCGGCCGCGCTGGCCGGCCGCGTGATGGAGAACACCACGCCGGTGAAGATGAACAGCGGCGACAGCCACGACAGGTCGGTGGAGAACAGCACCGACATCAGCGCCGTGCCGATGTCGGCGCCGCGCATCACGGCCAGCGCCGCCGGCAGCGTGACCAGGCCCTGGCCGACGAAGGACGAGGTCATCAGCGAGGTGGCGGTGCTCGACTGCACCAGCGCCGTCACGCCGATGCCGGCCAGGGCGGACGAGAAACGGTTGGCCAGGCTGTGCTGCAGGAAGCGCCGGAGGTTGCCGCCGAACACCCGCAGCACACCGGTGCGAACGAGATGGGTGCCCCATACCAGCAGCGCGATGGCCGCCAGCAGATTCAACAGATGCTTCATGGAAGCGGGGGACTATACGCCCCGTTGCGGCGCCTGCTCCCAGCAGACGATGGCGTCCAGGCCCGCCACGCGGCCATCGGGCGCCAGGCGGTTGACCAGTTCGATCCTGCCCTGCAGGGCCTTGGCGATGTCCAGGCAGATCGCCAGCCCCAGGCCGGCGCCGCGCACCGTCCCGGCCGGCGCGAAGGGGCGGAACAGCCAGGCGCGCGCGTCCTCGGTGATGCCGGGGCCGCTGTCCCACACGGTCATGCGCGCGTGGCCGTCGGCCTGGTCCAGGCGCACGCCCAGCTTGCCGTCCTCGGGGGTATGGCGGATCGCGTTCGACAGCAGGTTGCTCACCAGCTCGGTGGCCAGCCACGGCTGGCCCCGCACCGTGACCGGCGCGGCCTCCTCCAGCGCGAAGTCCAGGTGGCGCGCGGCGATCAGCGGGGAGAGCTCGAGCACCGCCTCGCGCACCACCCCGCCCAGGTCCAGCGGGTGGGCCTCGGCCGGCTCGCCGGCGTGTTCCAGGCGTGCCTTGTTCAGAAGCTGGTTGGCCAGGTGCGCCATGCGGTCGACCGTGCGCGAGAGTTCGGCCAGCACGCCGGCATCGGGCGCCGGTTCGCGCAGCGCCGACTGCAGCTGTGTCTTGAGCACGGTGATCGGGGTGCGCAACTGGTGCGATGCGTCGGCCACGAAGCGGCGCTGCTGCTCCAGCACGCCGTGCTGGCGGGCGAAGAGCGCGTTGAGTTCCTCGATCACCGGCAGCAGTTCTTCCGGCCCGCGCGCGTTCAGGGGTGCGGTGTCGTCGGCCGGGCGCGCATGCAGTTCGCGCCGCAGCGCGCGCAGCGGCCGCAGGCCGCGGTGGACCACCACGCCGACGACGGTGGCGATCAGCAGCATCAGCACCACCTGGCGGGCCAGCATGCCGCGCAGCAGCGTGGCGTGCTGCTGGTGGCGTGCCTCCAGCGTCTCGGCCACCAGGATGCGCACCACGCCCCGTCCCTGCGACATCTCGATCGGCTGCTGCAGCGCGAAGGCGCGCACCGGCTGGGCGTTCACCGTGGCGGTGTAGTGGGCCTGCAGGCCGGGGCCGCGGGTGCCTGCGGGCGGCAGCGGCAGCGCATCGTCGCCCGCGAGCTGGCGGCCCTCGAAATCGAGCACACGCCAGTACATGCGGCTGCCGCCGGCGCCTTCCAGCGCCTCGATCATGGCCAGCGGCACGGTGATCGACAGCTGGTTGCGCTCCACGTGGATGCGGTCGCCGATCTGGCGCGCGGTGGCTTCCAGCAGGCGGTCGTTGGCGCGGTCGGTCGCGGCGCGCGTGCTGCGGTACAGGCTGGCCGTGTCCATCAGCATGAAGGCGGCGATCGGCAGCAGCGTCCACAGCAGCAGATAGGTGCGCAGCTTGCCGGCCGGCTTGCGTGCCGGAGCGTCCTGGCGCGGCGCGGCCGGGGTCACGGCGCAGCCTGCGGGGCCGCCGCCTCGCACAGCAGGTAGCCCACGCCGCGCAGGGTCATGATCTCGGCGCCGCTGCCGGCGATCTTGCGCCGCAGGCGGTGCACGATGACCTCGATGGCGTCGGGCTGCACCGTCTCGCCGGCGCCGAACACCATGGCCAGCAGGCGCTCCTTGGTCACGCCGTGCCCGGGCCGCGCCATCAGCGCACGCAGCAGCGCCCCTTCGCGCGGCGACAGGTCCAGCGGGCGCTCTTCGCGGAACAGGGTCTGGGTGCCCCGGTCGAAGCGCAGGCGGCCGCAGACCACCTCGTCGCCTGCGCTGCGCCGGCGCGCGATGGCATGCAGCCGCGCTTCCAGCTCGTCCAGATCGAAGGGCTTGGCCAGGTAGTCGTCGGCGCCGCTGTTCAGTCCGACCACGCGGTCGCTGACGGCCCCGCGCGCGGTGAGGATGAGCACCGGCGTGCCGTCGCCGCCGCCGCGCAGGCGCTGCAGCACGCGCAGCCCGTCGATGCCGGGAATCGACCAGTCCAGCACGATGGCGTCGAATGCGTGGTGGCGCGCCAGGCCGAGGGCTTCCAGCCCGTCGCCGGTGCAATGGACGTCGAAGCCGCGCCGCGCCAGCGCGCGGGTGAGCGCGCCGGAGAGGTCGAAGTCGTCCTCGACGAGCAGGATCTTCATGCGCGTCGAGCATACGGGCGCCGCGTCCCGCCCGGCCTTGCATCCGGGAAAGCCCGCCCTCTTTCTGCAAGCGAACTGAAAGCCGGCAGACAGCCGCGCGAAAGCCGGGCCGGCCGGCCATGCCGGCCACGCCCTAGAGTCGCCGCTGCCGGGTCAGCCGACCCGTCCATCTGCAAGGAGACATACGCATGCGACCATTGACGACCGCGGCCCTGGGCGGCCTGCTCGGCCTGCTGGGGCTGCTGGCGGGCACCGCCGCGCTGGCCCAGGACAATTGCCCGAACCGGGGCGACCTCGACACCCAGTACTGCGACGCCAACAAGGACCTGGTGGCCGACACGCCCACCGACGCGGGCAAGCTGAAGAACCCCAACACGCTGGTGTTCACCTACACGCCGGTGGAAGACCCGGCGGTGTACGAGAAGATCTTCAAGCCCTTCACCGACCACCTGGCGCAGTGCACCGCCAAGCGCGTGGTGTTCTTCCAGGTGCAGTCCAACGCGGCCGAGATCGAGGCCATGCGCGCGGGCCGCCTGCACGTGGCGGGCTTTTCCACCGGGCCGACGGCCTTCGCCGTCAACATCGCCGGCGCGGTGCCCTTCGCCGTCAAGGGCTACGCCGACCGCTTCCAGGGCTACAACCTGATCGTGGTGGTGAAGAAGGACAGCCCCTACCAGAAGCTGGCCGACCTCAAGGGCAAGAAGCTGGCCCACACCTCGCCCTCGTCCAACTCCGGCCACATGGCGCCGGTGGCCCTGTTCCCCAAGGAGGGCCTGACGCCCGACAAGGACTACAAGGTCATCTTCTCGGGCAAGCACGACCAGTCGGTGCTGGGCGTTCGCTCGGGCGACTACGACGCCGCGGCCGTTGCCTCGGACGTGTTCGAGCGCATGGCGCACCGCGGCGAGATCAAGGAAGACGACTTCCGCGTGATCTACCGCAGCACCAAGTTCCCGACCTCGTCCTTCGCCTATGCGCACGACCTGGAGCCGGCCTTCCGCGACAAGATGCTCAAGTGCTTCTACGACTACCGCTTCACGCCGGAGATGCAGAAGGCCTTCGACGGCGCGGACCGCTTCTTCCCGATCACCTACCAGAAGGAGTTCGCCATCGTGCGCGACGTGGCCGACTCGGCCGGCGAGAAGTTCAACCGCGCTGCCTACGAGCGCGAATCCGCGAAGCAGAAGAAGTGAGCGCCACGCCGACCACCGGCGCCCTGGAGATCCGCGACCTGGTCAAGGCCTACAAGCCGGGCCAGCCGGTGCTCAAGGGCATCAGCCTGGAGATCGCCGGCACCGGGCTCACCTCGGTCATCGGGCCCTCGGGCACCGGCAAGTCCACGCTCCTGCGCTGCATCAACCGCCTGATCGACCCGACCGCGGGATCGATCTGGCTCCAGCACGACGGCGAGCGGGTCGACATGTCGGCGCTGCGCGGCGCCGCCCTGCGCGCCCAGCGCCGCCACATCGGCATGGTGTTCCAGGAATACAACCTGGTCGAGCGCCTGACCGTGATGGAGAACCTGCTGACCGGCCGCCTGGGCTACGTCGGCGCGTGGGCGGCCTGGCGCCGCCGGTTTCCGCAGGCCGACATCGATCGCGCCTACGAACTGCTCGACACGGTGGGTCTTGGCGCCTTCGCCAACCAGCGCGCTGATGCGCTCTCGGGCGGGCAGCGGCAGCGGGTGGGCATCGCACGGGCGCTGATGCAGCAGCCGCGCGTGCTGCTGGCCGACGAGCCGACTTCGTCGCTGGATCCGAAGACCTCGGTGGAGATCATGACGCTGCTGCGCGAGCAGGGGCGGGCGCGGGGCATCCCGGTGGTGGTCAACATCCACGACGTGGACCTGGCGCGGCGCTTTTCCGACCGCATCATCGGCATGTCGGGCGGGCACGTGGTCTACGACGGCGACGGCGCCGGGCTGGACGAAGCCATGCTGAAGACCATCTACGGCGGCGAGGACTGGCTGCAATGAGCGCGCCTGCCTCGCCGCCGCTGCCGCCCGCGCGCACGGGCGCGCCGTTTCGCGCCAGCGCCGGCGTGCGCGCGGCGGGCGTGCTGCTGGCGCTGTACACGCTCTACGCGCTGTCGCAACTGGACTTCTCCTGGCAGCGCTTCAGCGAAGGGCTGGGCCACGGCACCCGGCTCATCGGCAAGATGTTCCCGCCCGACCTGGACAAGTGGGACATCCTCGGCAAGGGCATCGTCGAGAGCCTGCAGATCGCCGTGCTGGCGACCGCGCTGGGCATCGCGCTGAGCCTGCCGGTCGGCTTTCTCGGGGCGCGCAACCTGATGCCCGCATGGGTGACGTGGATCGCCCGCTTCATCGTCGCCGTGTGCCGCTCGCTGCACCCGGTGATCGTGGCCATCATCTTCGTCAAGGCGGTGGGCTTCGGCGCGCTGGCGGGCGTGCTGGCGCTGACGGTGGCCTCGATCGGCTTCATCGGCAAGCTGTTCTCCGAGGCGATCGAGGAGATCTCGCCCAAGCAGGTGGAAGCGGTGCGCGCCACCGGCGCCTCGTTCATGAACATGATCGCGTTCGGCGTGCTGCCGCAGGTGTTCTCGCGCTTCATCGGCTTCGCCACCTACCAGCTCGACTCCAACCTGCGCAACTCGACGATGGTCGGCATCGTGGGCGCGGGCGGCATCGGCGGCGCGCTGTTCTCGGCCTTCCAGCGCTTCGACTACGGCTTCGTGTTCACCATCCTCGCCACCATCGTCGCGATCATCGTGCTCGCGGAGATCGGCACCAACGCTCTCAAGAAAGCGCTCGATGTCTGACGTCCTGTCTCCCGCGATGCCGGACGGCCGCGCGGCCCCGGCCGGCGCACCGCGCATCTGGCAGCGCTACACGCCGGTGCAGCGCACCGTTCGTTTCTTCGTCTGGCTGGTGCTGGCGGCGGCGGTGGTGCAATCCGTGCGCACCATCGAGATCATCCCCGAGTTCCTGCTCGACGCCCATGTCCAGATGGCCGACCTGCTGGTGCGCATGTGGCCGCCGGACACGGCGTACTACCCGCAAGGCATCCACCAGGCGCTGATGGAGACGCTGCACATCGCCTCGCTGGGCACGCTGCTGTCGATCCTGCTGGCGGTGCCGCTGGCGCTGCTGGTGGCGGGCAACCTCACGCGCAACCGCGCGGTGAACCTGCTGGCGCGCATCGCGCTGGTCACCTCGCGCTCCGTCAACTCGCTGGTGTGGGCGCTGCTCTTCGTGGCCGTGTTCGGGCCGGGGCCGCTGGCCGGCACGCTGGCCATCGGCTTCCGCTCGATCGGCTTCGTCGGCAAGCTGCTGGGCGAGGCGATCGAGCAGACGCCGCGCGGCCCCATCGAGGCGCTGGAGGCCGCGGGCGCGGGCTGGCTCGCCCGCATCTGGTACGGCTACTGGCCGCAGGTGAAGCCGGCCTTCGCCTCGATCGTGCTGCTGCGCTGGGACATCAACGTGCGCGAATCGGCCGTGCTGGGCCTGGTGGGCGCCGGCGGCATCGGCATGGTGCTGGACTCGGCGATGAACCTGTTCCAGTGGGACCGCGTGGCGATGGTGCTGCTGGCGATCTTCGCGGTCGTGGTGATCGCCGAGGTGGTGGTGACGCAGGTGCGCCGCCGAGTGCTGTGAGCCCTAGGCTGCGCCGCGCCGCATGCGGCGCAGCTCGTCCAGGATCAGGCAGACGGCGCCCAGCGTGATGGCGCTGTCGGCCAGGTTGAAGGCCGGGAAGTGGCGGCCGCCCCAGTGGAAGTCCAAGAAGTCCACCACGTAGCCGTGCATCAGCCGGTCCACCACGTTGCCCACCGCGCCGCCGAGGATGCAGGCCATCGCGAAGCTGAACAGGGCCTGGCCGCGGTGCTTCACCAGCATCCAGACGATGAACACGCCCGCGCCCACGCCGATGGCGGTGAACAGCCAGCGCTGCCAGCCCGAGGCGCCGGCCAGGAAGGAGAAGGCCGCGCCGGTGTTGTGGGCCCGCACGATGTTGAAGAAGCCGGTGACCGGCGTGTAGTCGCCCAGCCGGTAGTGGCCGAGGATCAGCACCTTGGTCCACTGGTCGGCGATGAAGATCACGAGCGCCAGCGCCAGCCAGGGCCAGATGCCGGCGCGGGCCAGGGGCGACGCGCCTGGCGCGGGAGCGGGGGCGGCGGCCATCATGCGCGGCTGCGCGCCTCGCCGGCGCCGTACAGGTTGGCGACGCAGCGGCCGCAGATCGTCGGGTGCGCGGCGTCGCTGCCGACGTCGGCGCGCCAGTGCCAGCAGCGCTCGCACTTGGTGTCGGGGCTGGGCGTGACGCGGATCGCCAGCGCCTCGCCGGGCACCAGCTCGACCACGGAGGCGATGAAGACGAACTTCAGGTCCTCGCCCAGCGCGGCCAGCAGCGCGTGGTCTTCCGGCGCGGCCGTCAGTTGCACGTTGGCCTGCAGCGAGGAGCCCACGCCGCCTTCGGCTCGCACCGCCTCGATCTCCTTGTTCACCGCGTCGCGGATCTCGCGGATGCGGGCCCACTTGGCCAGCAGCCCTTCGTCGGCCGTGCCGAGGTCGCAGAAGGTCTCCATGAAGATCGACTCGGAGGTGCCGGCGAACTTCCACGCCTCCTCGGCGGTGAAGCTGAGGAAGGGCGCCATCCAGCGCAGCATGGCCTGGGTGATGTGCCACAGCGCCGTCTGCGCGCTGCGGCGGGCCAGGGAGCCGGGCTGCGTGGTGTAGAGCCGGTCCTTCAGCACGTCGAGGTAGAAGGCGCCCAGGTCTTCCGAGCAGAACACCTGCAGCTTGGCGACCACCGGGTGGAACTCGTAGACCTTGTAGTGCGCCAGCACCTCCTGCTGGAATTCGGCCGCGCGCGAGAGCGCCCAGCGGTCGATCTCGAACAGCTCCGCGAGCGGCACCGCGTCCTTCGCGATGTCGAAGTCGCTGGTGTTGGCGAGCAGGAAGCGCAGCGTGTTGCGGATGCGGCGGTAGGCATCCACCACGCGGGCCAGGATCTTGTCGTCGCCGGCGATGTCGCCCGAGTAGTCGCTGGCAGCCACCCACAGGCGGATGATCTCGGCGCCCAGCTTCTTGGTCACCTCCTGCGGGTCGATGCCGTTGCCGAGCGACTTGCTCATCTTGCGGCCCTGGCTGTCGACGGTGAAGCCGTGCGTGAGCAGGCCGCGGTAGGGCGCGCGGCCTTCCAGCGCGCAGGCCAGCAGCAGCGAGCTGTGGAACCAGCCGCGGTGCTGGTCGTGGCCTTCCAGGTACAGGTCGGCCTCGGGGCCGGTGTCGTGGTGCACCGCGGGGTGCGTGCCGCGCAGCACATGGAAGAAGGTGGAGCCGGAGTCGAACCACACTTCCAGGATGTCGCTGCTCTTGGTGTAGTGCGGCGCGTCCTCGGCGCCGAGGATCTCCTCGGCCGTCACGCGGCTCCAGGCCTCGATGCCGCCCTTCTCGACGATGTCGGCGGCCTGGTCGAGGATCTCCATCGTGCGCGGGTGCAGCTCGCCCGAGTCCTTGTGCAGGAAGAAGGGGATCGGCACCCCCCAGCTTCGCTGGCGTGAGATGCACCAGTCGGGCCGGTGGGCGATCATGTCGTGCAGGCGGGCCTTGCCGTTCTCCGGGTAGAAGCCCGTATGCTCGATGGCCTCCAGCGCCGTCTGGCGCAGCGTCCTGGCCGGCTTCTCGCCGGGCTTGGTGAACACGCCCTCGCCCTCGTCCATGCGGATGAACCACTGCGCCGCGGCGCGGTAGATCACCGGCGTCTTGTGGCGCCAGCAGTGCGGGTAGCTGTGGGTGATGGTCTCGGTGGCCAGCAGCCGGCCGGCCTCGCGCAGTGCCTCGATGATGTGCGGTACCGCCTTCCAGATGTTCTGGCCGCCGAACAGCGGGAAGTCCGCCGCGTAGCTGCCGTGGCCCTGCACCGGGTTGAGGATGTCGTCGTAGGCCAGGCCGTGCGCCACGCAGGAGTTGAAGTCGTCCAGGCCGTAGGCGGGCGAGGAGTGGACCAGGCCGGTGCCGTCGGTGGCGGTGGCGTAGTCGGCCAGGTACACGGGCGACAGGCGCCGGTAGCCTTCGTGCACGTCGTACAGCGGGTGTTCGAATTCCAGCCCGCCCAGCGCGCGGCCCTGCACCAGGCCCACCACCTTGCCGTCCAGCGCGTAGCGGTTCATGCACATCTCGACCAGCGAGTCGGCCACGATCAGCAGGCCGCGCTCGGTGTCGACCAGCGCGTAGTTCAGGTCGGGGTTGAGGTTGAGCGCCTGGTTGGCCGGGATGGTCCAGGCGGTGGTGGTCCAGATGACGGCGAAGATGTCCTTGGCCGGCGCCTTGTCCAGCCCGAAGGCGGCCGCGACCTTGGCCGGCTCGTGCGCCTTGAAGGCCACGTCCAGCGTCTGGCTCTTCTTGTCGGCGTACTCGATCTCGAACTCCGCCAGGGAGGAGCCGCAGTCGAAGCACCAGTACACGGGCTTCAGGCCGCGGTAGACGAAGCCGCGCTCGATGACCTTCTTGAAGGCGCGCAGCTCGCCCGCCTCGTTGGCGAAGTCCATCGTCTTGTAGGGGTGCGTCCACTCGCCCAGCACGCCCAGGCGCTGGAAGTCCGTCATCTGCTGCGCGATCTGCTCGGTGGCATAGGCGCGGCTCTTGGCCTGCATGTCGTCGCGGCTCAAGTTGCGGCCGTGCTTCTTCTCGATCGCGTTCTCGATCGGCAGGCCGTGGCAGTCCCAGCCGGGCACGTACAGCGCGTCGAAGCCTTCGAGCTGGCGCGCCTTGGTGATCATGTCCTTGAGGATCTTGTTCACCGCGTGGCCCATGTGGATCTGGCCGTTGGCGTACGGCGGGCCGTCGTGCAGGATGAACTTGGGCCGGCCGCCGCGCGCGTCGCGCAGGCGCTTGTACAGGCCCTCCTCGTTCCACTGCTTCACCCAGCCCGGCTCGCGCTTGGGCAGGTCGCCGCGCATGGGGAAGGGCGTGTCGGGCAGGTTCAGCGTGGCGCGGTAGTCGGTGGGGGAAGAAGCGGCGTCAGACATGGGAAGACGGGACAGGGGACTTCGACAGGCTCAGCCCGAACGGCACGGGGCGTCGGCGGGGGAGAGGGGCCGTCCGCCCTGAGCTTGTCGAAGGGCGGCAGCACGGCGCGGGCGTGCGGGGGCTAAATTCGGTCGCGGGTGGTCTGCCGCCGCGTCTCGGCATGGGTGGACGCGAAGAAGCGGCGCGCGTCGTCGCGATCCTTGGCGATGCCCGCGGTCAGGGCTTCCAGGCTCGTGTAGCGCAGCTCGTCGTGCAGTTTGTGCAGCAGGTCCACCCGGATGATTTTACCGTAGGCCCCTTCCTCGCCCAGGCCGGCGGGCCATTCCAGGCAGTGCGTCTCCAGCAGCACCCGGCCGCCGTTGACGTCGTTGGCGTCCAGCGAGGGCCGCACGCCCAGGTTGGCCACGCCGGGCAGGGGCTGTTCGGCCAGCCCGTGCACCTGCACGGCGAAGATGCCGCTGGCGGCCGGCTTCCAGTGCTTGAAGCGCAGGTTGAGGGTGCGGAAGCCATCGCTGCCGCCCGGCGCGCTGGCGCCCAGCGCGCGGCCCAGCTTGCGCCCGTGCACCACGTGGCCCGAGATGGAGTAGGGCCGGCCCAGCAGCGCGGCGGCGTCCGCCATGCGGCCCTCGGCCAGCGCCTCGCGCACGGCCGAGCTGGACACCCGCAAATTCTGGACTTCGTAGCTGTTCATCCGTGCCACGTCGAAGCCGTGCACCTGGCCGGCCGCGTCGAGCATGGCGTAGTCGCCCGCGCGCTTGGCGCCGAAGCGGAAGTCGTCGCCCACCAGCACGTAGCGCGCGCCCAGGCCCTCGATCAGCACGTCGCGGATGAACTGCTGCGGCGGCTGGCTGGCCAGTACGGCGTCGAAGGGCAGCACGATGGTCTGCGCGACGTCGTTGGCGGCCAGTTCCGTCAGCTTGTCGCGCAGGGTGGCGATGCGCGCCGGCGCGAGTTCGGGCTTCTTCGTCACGCCGGCGAAGTAGTCGCGCGGGTGCGGCTCGAAGGTGAGCACGCAACTGGACAGGCCGCGATGGCGCGCCTCGGTGTTCAGCAGCGCCAGCATGGCCTGGTGGCCGCGGTGGACGCCGTCGAAGTTGCCGATCGTCAGGGCGCAGGCGGGCGCCACGCCCGGATGCCGGAAGCCACGGAATATCTGCATGCTTGTTTTTTGATAGCGGCTCGCGTACGCCTGGCGGGGGTTCGCAGCCGGAATGTCATGAACGCGTTATATTGTGGCGCGATCGTTGCATCGGATCCCAGCGATGCATGCATTCCCGTCGGTTCTTTTCTTGTTTCGAGAGGAGGCTTGTGTGGTGAAGGTGTTGAAGCTGTCGGCCCAGGGGCTGCCGCAGTCGTGGATCTCGCTGGAGCAGGCGGTGACCCACTACGCGGCGGACGAAGTGCGCTGGGAGGCCGGCGGCCAGGTGGCCCTGTTCCGCGGCGGGCACAACGCCGTCACGGGCGCGCAGTCGCAGATCGCGGTGGCCAGCATCATCGGCACCAAGGGCGTGCCGCGCATCAGCCCCTTCAGCCTGCGCCCGGGCCTGACCAACAGCAAGCTCTTCGCCCGCGACCGCAACATCTGCGCCTATTGCGGCGGCCACTTCCACGAGGAAGAGCTCACGCGCGAGCACATCGTGCCCTTCGCGCAGAACGGGGTGGACCACTGGATGAACGTGGTCACCGCCTGCCGTCCCTGCAACCACCGCAAGAGCAGCCGCACGCCCGAGCAGGCCGGCATGCCGCTGCTGTACACGCCCTACGTGCCCAGCCTGTGGGAAGACTTCATCCTGCGCAACCGCCGCATCCTGGCGGACCAGATGGAGTTCCTGATGGCGCATCTGCCGCGCAACTCGCGGCTGCACGGGTAGGCCGGGCTCAGCTCCGCCAGCCGGGCGGGCGCTTGTCGATGAAGGCCTGCACGCCTTCCAGCGCCGTCTCGTGCGCCATGTTGCAGGCCATCGTGCGGCTGGCGTCGGCCAGCGCATCGGGCAGGCCGGCTTCGATCTGGCGGTAGAACAGCGCCTTGCCCAGTTCCAGCGCGACGCGCGGCTTGTCGAGGATGCGTGCCAGCAGCGCCTCGACTTCCGCGTCGAGGGCGTCGGGCGCGGCCACGCGGTTGACCAGGCCGCGCCGGCGCGCGGTCTCGGCGTCGATGAAGTCGCCCGTCACCAGCATCTCGAAGGCCGCCTTGCGGCCGACGTTGCGCGACAGCGTGACGCTGGGCGTGGCGCAGAACAGGCCGATGTCGATGCCGCTGGTGGCGAAGCGCGCCTCGCTCGACGCCACCGCCAGGTCGCACAGCGCCACCAACTGGCAGCCGGCCGCGGTGGCGATGCCGTGCACGCGTGCGATCACCGGCACCGGCAGGGCGTGCAGGGCCAGCATCATGGCGCTGCAGCGGGCGAACAGGTCCCGGTAGTACGCCTCGCGCGGCGTGGCGCGCATCTGCCGCAGGTCATGGCCGGCGCAGAAGGCGCGGCCCGTGCCGGCGATCACGACGGCGCGCAGGGTCTCGTCCCGCTGCAGGCGCTCGGCCGTCGCATGCAGCTCGGCGATCAGTTCTTCCGACAGCGCATTGAAGGCCTGCGGCCGGTTCAGCGTCAGTGTGGTGACGCCGCGTGCATCGCGCGTCTCGATCAGGACGGGTTCGCTGCGCATCGGGGCCTCCGGCTCAGTACGTCAGTTCGAGCACGCTCAGGTGCCCGCCGGCGAAGGGCCAGGTCAGGCCGGCGATGTGCTCGCCGTTGAATTCGCCGACCACGCTGCGCTGCACGTCGCTGGCCAGCCGCAACCGGCTGGTGGCGATGCCGGCGCCGCTGGGCGGCACGCCGGGCAGGGCCGCCTGCCCGTCCAGGCGCATGCGGTCGCGCCGGGCGTCGAAGTAGCCGCGCGGGCGGGTGAAGATGACCAGCGCTTTCGCGTCGCGGTCTGCCGCGGCCGGCCGCTCGGGGCGCACGTTGACGACGCTGCTCGAGCGCGGGAAGGGGCTGCGGTAGACGTGCGTGGTGGCGTATCCGGGCGCGCTGATCTCGAATTCGTAGCTCGCGGCGCTGCGGCCGGTGAACGGCCCCCAGCGGCCGTCCGGGCCGATGACCTTGTGCCACACCGCCTCGCCCCGGCGCGCGCCGGTGGCGGGGTCGACGGCGTAGACGGCCAGCCGCGCGCCGACGACCGGCAGGTTGTTGGCGAAGTCGCCGCTCGCGGGGTTGTTGCTGTCCAGCCCCAGGCCGGTCAGGCGGCCGTCGAGCACCACTTCCGCCTCGGGCGCGATGTCGGTGCGCTGCGGCGCCTGGCCGGTGAGGAAGCGCCACGCGGCGGCGAAGGCGGCCGGCGAGAAGGAGGTCTCGCGGTGGTCCACGCCGGGCAGCACCACGTTGGTCGCGCCCCTGAGGGCCGGCCCGTCGTGGCCGACGTTCGTGGGCTTGCCGGGTGCGCCGATCCAGGTGCCCTCGGGCTGCGCGTACTTGTCGTTGTTGTCCGAACGCAGGGTGAGCCACTGCACGCCGGGCGTGACCTCGTCGCCGTTCGGCCCCTTGGGCGCGTTGAGCTGCTTCATGAAGGGCGACAGGCCCGAGAACTCGCTGCCTTCGCGCAGGCCCGGCACGGCCCAGATGCCGTGCGCCGGGTTGCCGCCCAGCACCACGTGGCTCACGTGCGCCGCCCCGCCGCCGTTCTGCACGTAGTTGCGGATCGTGTTGCCGCCGCGCGAATTGCCGATCAGGATCACCCTGGCGGCGCCCGTCGCGTCCATCACGCGACGCACCTGCGCCTTGAGGAAGGCCATGGACTCGGCAGTCGAGCTGCGCCCCGGCTGGGCCGCCGCGTCGTCGTCGCGCGCCAGGGGCATCGGCTGGTCGAAGGCGAACAGGCGGTTGCGCGGCCAGCCGTTGGACTCGAAGCGCCAGATCGTCGTCTGCCACAGCGCCGCCGAGTCGCCGTTGCCGTGCACGAAGACGATGGGCGGACGGTCGTTCGAGGCAGGCATGGTGGAACAGGCGGCAAGGGCGAGCAGGGCGGGCGCGCCGATCACGAGTTGTCTGCGCTGGGTCATGGGACGTGTCTCCTGAAGCCTGCCTTATAAACAAAAACGCCCGCCGGCGCGGTGCCGGCGGGCGCGGTGCGTCGTTCGTCGAAGCGCGGCCTCAGGCGAAGACGCCGGCCGTGTCCTGCATGCGGGCCGACACCTCGCTCAGGTGGTGCAGCGTGTCGCCGTAGGTCATCTCCATCTGCGTGAGCTTGCGGAAGTAGTGACTGCCGACGTACTCGTCGGTCACGCCGATGCCGCCGTGCATCTGCACAGCCGACTGGCTGACGAAGCGCATCGACACGCCGAGCTGGTACTTGGCGCGCGCCGCGGCCTGGCGGCGCTCGGCGGCCGGAGCGCCCAGCTTGAGGTTGGCGTAGTAGCTCATCGAGCGCGCCAGCTCCAGTTGCATCTTCATGTCGGCCGCGCGGTGGCGCAGCGCCTGGAAGCTGCCGATCAGCACACCGAACTGCTTGCGGGTGTTGAGGTATTCGACGGTCAGCGCCAGCATCTTGTCCATCGCGCCCACGCCCTCGGCGCAGGCGGCGGCGATGCCGATGTCCACCGCATGCTCCAGCACCGGCAGGCCGTCGGCCGCGACCAGCGCGGCGGCCGCCTTGTCGAACACGACCTCGGCCGCGCGGCTGCCGTCCTGCGTGCCGTAGCCGCGGGCGGCCACGCCGTCCTCGGACCGCGGCACGAGGAAGAGGGCGATCTTCCCGTCGAGCCGGGCGGGCACCAGGTAGGCATCGGCCTGGTCGCCGGCCGGCACCACGCTCTTGGCGCCGGTGACCGTGTAGCCGCTGCCCGCCTTGGCGGCCTGCGCCTCGCACACGTCGAGCCTGTAGCGTGCCTTCTTCTCCTGCTGCGCCAGCACCACCAGGGCCTGGCCGCCGGCGATGCGCGGCAGCCATTCGGTGCGCGTGGCCTCGTCGGCATGGCCGGCCAGCACGGCGCCGGCGATGAAGGACTGCGCCAGCGGCTCGAGCACGATGCCGCGGCCCAGCTCTTCCATCACCACCATCATCTCGACCGCGCCCATGCCCAGGCCGCCGTCGTCCTCGGGGATCAGCAGGCCGCCCAGGCCCAGTTCGGCCAGTTCGTCCCAGGCCTCGCGCGAGAAGCCGCCGGCGTCCTCGATGGCGCGGCGGCGCTCGAAGCTGTAGCCCTTGTCCACCCACTTGGCGACGGCGTCGCGCAACTGCTGCTGGTCGTCGGAAAAATCGAAGTCCATGTCCTGTCTCTCCTGTCAGCCCAGCACGGTCTGCGCCACGATGTTGCGTTGAACTTCGTTGGAGCCGCCGTAGATGGTGGTCTTGCGCATGTTGAAGTAGGTCGAGGCCAGCGGCGCCAGCGTCGGGTTGCCGCCGGGGAAGTCGCCCTGCCAGCCGGCATGCATGGCCTCGCGGATCAGCGGCAGCGAGAAGGGGCCGCCGGCGAGCATCATCAGTTCCGAGTAGCGCTGCTGGATCTCGCTGCCCTTGATCTTGAGCAGGCCGGCGATGTCCAGCGAGTTCTTGCCCGAGGTGGCGGCCGAGAGCACGCGCAGCACGAGCATCTCCAGCGCGACGATGTCCACCTCCAGCCTGGCGATCTCGTCGCGGAAGCGCAGGTCGTCCCACACGCCCTCGGCCTTGGCGATGCGCTTGAGGCGCTCCAGCTCGCGCTTGGCGCGGTTCACGTCGGCGATGTTGGTGCGCTCGTGGCTGAGCAGGTGCTTGGCGTAGGTCCAGCCCTTGTTCTCCTCGCCGATCAGGTTCTCGGCCGGCACCTCGACGTTGTCGAAGAACACGTCGTTGACCTCGAAGCCGCCGTCCATCAGCTTGATGGGGCGCACCGTGACGCCGGGCGACTTCATGTCGAGCACGATGAAGCTGATGCCCGTCTGCGGCTTGCCCTCGGTGCTGGTGCGCACCAGGTTGAACATCCAGTCGCCGTACTGGCCGAGCGTGGTCCAGGTCTTCTGGCCGTTGATGACGTACTTGTCGCCCTTGCGCTCGGCGCGGGTGCGCAGCGAGGCCAGGTCGGAGCCGGAGCCCGGCTCGCTGTAGCCCTGGCTCCACCACACCTCGCCGCTGGCGATGCCGGGCAGGAAGCGCTTCTGCTGCTCGGGCGAGCCGAAGGCCATGATCACCGGCGCCACCATCACCGGTCCGAAGGGAATGATGCGCGGCGCGCCGGCCAGGGCGCACTCTTCCTCGAACAGGTGGCGCTGCACGGCGGTCCAGCCGGGGCCGCCGAACTCCTTGGGCCAGCCGTAGCCGAGCCAGCCCTTCTTGCCGAGGATCTTCGCCCAGCCCTGGATGTCCTCGCGCGTCAGTTCCAGCGCGTTGTGCACCTTGCGGGCAGTCTCCTTGGGCAGGTGTTCCGCGACCCAGGCGCGGACGTCCTCGCGGAACTTCTGTTCTTCGGGGGTAAAGGCCAAATCCATGGGGTGTCTCCAGAGAAGCGGAGGTTTTTAGCACGGTCGTTCGCGCGGTCGAGTCCGCCGGGCGACACGGGATAATCCGCGGCCAGTATGCATCCCTCGCGCCATCGTTTCACTCCCCGTCCGGGCGCGGCCTGCGCCGCGCAGATCCGCCGATGACGGGCCGCGCCGACCGTCCCCTGGTCATCCTCATTTCCGGCACCGGCTCCAACATGGCGGCCATCGTGCGGGCGGCGCAGGCGCAGCGCTGGCAGGCGCGCTACGGCGCCCGCGTGTCGCTGGTGCTGAGCAACCGGCCGGACGCCGCGGGCCTCGTCTTCGCGCGTGCGCAGGGCATCGACACCGCCGTCGTGCGCCACCAGGACTTCGCCAGCCGCGAGGACTTCGACGCCGCCCTGGCCGAGCGCATCGACGCGCATCGCCCGGCGCTGGTGGTGCTGGCCGGCTTCATGCGCATCCTCACACCGGGTTTCGTGCAGCGCTACGCCGGCCGGCTGGTCAACATCCATCCCTCGCTGCTGCCCGCCTTCCCGGGCCTGGACACGCACCGGCGCGCCATCGAGGCCGGCTGCACCGTGGCCGGCGCGACGGTGCACCAGGTCACGACCGAACTGGACCACGGGCCTATCCTGGCCCAGGCCGTGGTGCCGGTGCTGCCCGGCGACACGCCGCAGGCGCTGGCGCAGCGCGTGCTGTCGCAGGAGCATCGCCTCTACCCGCGCGCCATCGCCGGCTGGCTGGAGGCGCAGGTCGCCGCGCAGCCGGCCGCGTGACTTCTCTCCTTCCTATTCCGACCAAGGAACCCGTATGCACCCGATGCACCGCCGGATCGCTCTGATTCCCCTGCTGGCCGCCGTCGCGCTGGCCGGATGCGCCGCACCGCCACCGCCGCCGCCCGCGCCGCCTTCCGCTCCCGCGGCGCCGCCGGAGCCCCCGCCGCCCCTGTGCGACGCGGCCGGCGCACAGTTCGCCATCGGCCAGCCCTACACGCCCGAACTGGAGGCGGCCCTGCGCCACCGTGCCAACGCGCAGGTGGTGCGGGCGCTGAAGCCGGGCCAGCCCGCGACCATGGAATTCAACCCCACGCGGCTGAGCGTGCAGCTCACGGACCGCAACCGCGTCAAGGCGCTGGGCTGCGGCTGAAATGACACAGCTCCCACGCCCATCGCTTCGCGTATCGCTGCCTCCCGAGGGGGCACGTCCGTGCCTCCGGGCGGTCGAGCGGCACTGACATGCATCCCCGTGCCCTGCTCGACGCCTGCGCCCAACTGGTGGCGCAGGTGATGGCCTTCGACCACCCCGCCGACGCGGTGGTCTCGCGCTACTTCCGCGAGCATCGTCAACTGGGGCCGCGCGAACGCGCCACGCTGACCGAGACCGTCTATGCCGTGCTGCGGCGCAGGCGCCTGTTCGAGCACCTGGCCCGCTCGGGCAGCGGTCCGCGCGAGCGCCGCCTGGCGATCCTCGGCTTCCCCGGCGCGAGGGAGTTCCTGCGCGGCGCGCTGACCGAGCCCGAGGCGCGCTGGCTGGAGGCCTGCGACGCCGTGCCGCCCGACGCGCTGTCGGCGCCGCATCGGCACAACCTGCCGGACTGGCTGGCCGACGCCCTGCAGGCGCAGGTCGGCGACGATTTCCCCGCGCTGGCCGAGGCGCTGCTGCAGCCGGCGCCGCTCGACCTGCGGGTCAACCTGCTGGCCGCCAAGCGTGCGGCGGTGCGCGAAGAGCTGGCTGCCGCCGGCCTGCAGGCCGGCGAAACGCCGTATTCGCCCTGGGGCCTGCGCCTGGCGGGCAAGCCGGCGATCCAGAAGCTGGATGCCTACACCCGCGGCGCCGTCGAGGTGCAGGACGAGGGCTCGCAGCTGCTGGCCCTGCTCACGGACGCCCGCCGCGGCGAGATGGTGGTGGACTTCTGCGCCGGCGCCGGCGGCAAGACGCTGGCCTTGGGCGCGGCCATGCGCAACACCGGCCGGCTCTACGCCTTCGACACCTCCGCCCACCGGCTCGACGCGCTCAAGCCGCGGCTGGCGCGCAGCGGCCTGGCGAACGTGCATCCCGCCGCGCTGGCGCACGAGCGCGACGAGCGCGTCGGGCGCCTGGCCGGCAAGATCGACCGCGTGCTGGTCGATGCGCCCTGCTCGGGCCTGGGCACCCTGCGCCGCAACCCGGACCTCAAGTGGCGCCAGACCCCCGAGGCGGTGCGCGAGCTGGCCCTGCGCCAGGCCGCCATCCTCGCCGGCGCGGCGCGGCTGGTGAAGCCGGGCGGGCGGCTGGTCTACGCCACCTGCAGCCTGCTGCGGGAGGAGAACGAGGCCATCGCCGAGGCCTTCGGCGCGGCGCACGGGGACTTCGCGCCGCTGCCGGCCGGGCAGGTGCTGGCGCAGCTCAAGGTGCGGGAGGCCGCCTCCCTGGCCGCGGGCGGGGAGGGCGGTGCGCTGTACCTGCGGCTGTGGCCGCATCGGCACGGCACGGACGGATTCTTTGCCGCCATCTGGAACCGGCGCGCCTGAAGCTGTCTCCAAAGCCCTGAATTCGCCATTTTTCTGAGGGAAAACAAGGGGTTGAGAACACCCCTCGGCCTTAAAATCAGCGGATTCACCTTGAGGCCGGCCTTCGCCGCGCCGTCTGGAGTTAATCGATATGTTTGCTGATTCCGCCGTCCTGAGCTCGGCCCTCGACTGGCTCGGCCATGGCCTGTGGAACCTGACCTGGTGGGAGATCGTTCTCTACACCCTGGCCACGACCCACATCACCATCATGGCGGTGACCATCTTCCTGCACCGCACGCAGGCGCACCGCGCGATGGACCTGGGGCCCATCCCATCCCATTTCTTCCGCTTCTGGCTCTGGATCGGCACCGGCATGGTGACCAAGGAATGGGTCGCCATCCACCGCAAGCACCACGCCAAGTGCGAGACGGAAGACGACCCGCACAGCCCGCAGACCCGCGGCATCGACACCGTGATGTGGCGCGGTGCCGAGCTGTACCGCGCCGAGGCCAAGAACCAGGACACCCTCAAGAAGTTCGGCCACGGCACGCCCGACGACTGGATGGAGCGCAACGTCTACAGCCGTTTCGGCTGGCAGGGCGTCGGCCTGATGCTGATCCTGAACCTGGCCCTGTTCGGCGGTGTCGGCGCCACCGTGTGGGCGGTGCAGATGCTGTGGATTCCCTTCTGGGCGGCCGGCGTCGTCAACGGCCTGGGCCACTACTGGGGCTATCGCAACTTCGAGGCGCCCGACGCCAGCACCAACCTGACGCCATGGGGCGTCATCATCGGCGGCGAGGAACTGCACAACAACCACCACACCTATCCGACCTCGGCCAAGTTCTCGGTCAAGAAGTACGAGTTCGACATCGGCTGGGTCTATATCCGCATGATGCAGGCGGTGGGCTGGGCCAAGGTCAAGAAGGTGCCGCCGCGCCTGCAGATGGGCGACGTGAAGCCGGTGGCCGACGAGAAGACGCTGGAGGCCGTGATCGCCAACCGCTACGAGGTGATGGCCCGCTACGCCCGCGAGATGCGCCGCACCTGCAAGCAGGAGATCGCGCAGCTGCAGGGCAAGGGCGCCGACCTGGCGGTGCTCAAGGCGGCCAAGCGCTGGCTGCACCGCGACGACGACAAGGTGCCGGCCGCGGCCCGCGCCCACCTGGCCCAGGCCCGCGCCACCCACCCCGTGCTGGACAAGATGGTCACCATGCGCGAGGAACTGCGCCAGATGTGGATGAACACCTCGCAGTCGCGCGAGCAACTCGCGGCCGATCTGGCGGCTTGGTGCCACCGCGCGGAAGCCAGCGGCATCGCCGCGCTGCAGGAGTTCTCCGTGCGCCTGCGTGCGGTGCGCGCCTGACAGCTCATCACTCCGAAGTCGCTGAGCGACTTCAGAGTGGGTCTCGATCAGATGCAAAAGGCCGGAGTGAATCCGGCCTTTTGCATGGAGGGATCGCGCTGCGCGTTGCTTCGCGCGATCCATGACAAAAAAGCCCCGCGATGCGGGGCTTTTTGATGGGGAAGAAGCTGAATTACTTCAGCTTGATTTCCTTGTACTCGACGTGCTTGCGGGCCTTCGGGTCGAACTTCATGATCGACATCTTCTCGGGCATCGTCTTCTTGTTCTTGCTCGTGGTGTAGAAGTGGCCGGTGCCCGCGGTGGACTCCAGCTTGATCTTCTCGCGGCCGCCTTTGCTCGTAGCCATGGTGTGGTGCTCCTGTCAGTGATGGGGCCGGGCGAATCAGGCCTGGCCGCGCGCGCGCATGTCGGCGAGCACGACGTCGATGCCCTTCTTGTCGATCAGGCGCAGTGCAGCGCCGGAGACGCGCAGGCGCACCCAGCGGTTCTCGCTCTCGACCCAGAAGCGGCGATATTGCAGGTTCGGCATGAACCGGCGCTTGGTCTTGTTGTTGGCGTGGGAGACGTTGTTCCCGACCATCGGGCCCTTGCCCGTGACTTCACATACGCGTGCCATGAGGACACTCTTTCAATGAACACGGCCGGCACCGCGCGGGTGCCCTTCACAAAAGGGCGCTGGGGTGCGAACGGCCTGACCTCGCCAGAAAGCAGGTGGCGGTAACCTGTCTGCCGGGAACGCCCAAGGCGTGCCAATCTCGGCAAAGCCAAGCATTCTAGCAGGAAGACGAGCCTCCCGCCAAGGAGGAGGCCGTCGAGGCGGCTTACAGCACCCCGTCCTGCTCCAGGAAGCGCTGGGCGTCCAGCGCGGCCATGCAGCCGGTGCCGGCACTGGTGATGGCCTGGCGGTAGACGTGGTCCTGCACGTCGCCGGCCGCGAACACGCCGGGCACGCTGGTCATGGTGGCGAAGCCCTGCAGGCCGGAGCGGGTGAGGATGTAGTTGTCCTTCATCTCCAACTGGCCCTGGAAGATGTCGGTGTTGGGATGGTGGCCGATGGCGATGAAGCAGCCCTTCAGGTCGATCTGCTCGGTGGCGCCGGTCTGGGCGTTGCGGATGCGGATGCCCGTCACGCCGCTGTCGTCGCCCAGCACCTCGTCCAGCTCGCTGTGCAGCTTGAGCTCGATCTTGCCCTCGGCGACCTTCTCCATCACCTTGTCGACCAGGATCGGCTCGGCGCGGAACTTGTCGCGCCGGTGCACCAGCGTGACCTTGCGCGCGATGTTGGCCAGGTACAGCGCCTCCTCGACGGCGGTGTTGCCGCCGCCGATCACGCACACGTCCTGCTCCCGGTAGAAGAAGCCGTCGCAGGTGGCGCAGGCCGAGACGCCGCGGCCCATGAAGGCCTCCTCGGAAGGCAGGCCCAGGTACTTGGCCGACGCGCCGGTGGCGACGATCAGCGTGTCGCAGGTGTAGGTGCCGTTGTCGCCGGTGAGCGTGAACGGGCGCTTGCCGAGGTCGACCTGGCCGATGTGGTCGAACACGATCTGCGTCTTGAAGCGCTCCGCGTGCTCCAGGAAGCGCTGCATCAGGTCCGGCCCCTGGACGCCGTGCACGTCGGCCGGCCAGTTGTCGACCTCGGTGGTGGTCATGAGCTGGCCGCCCTGGGCCAGGCCGGTGATGAGCAGGGGCTGGAGGTTGGCGCGGGCGGCGTAGACGGCGGCCGTGTAGCCGGCCGGGCCGGAGCCGAGGATGAGGACGCGGGCGTGCTGGGGAGAGGACATAAACTGTGAACCCTAGGAGAAAGACGGCTGCACCGTGTACATTTTCACAGGCAGATACGGGAGTATCCCGCCTGGTTCAAGACGGGCGGTCCGGTCATTTTCTATGCGTGCGATTGCCTCAGGCCATGAGGGCCGGGGCAGGGACGCACAAAACAATCAGTCACTGGGGGTTCGTGCATGTCGATGTTGTCCAACCTTGAGCTGCTGCGGCGCGTGCCACTGTTCTCGGCGCTGACGCCTGCACAGTCCGCCAGCATCGCCGATGCCATCATCAAGCGCCGCTTCAAGCGGGCCGAGATGATCGTCGAGCAGGGCAAGAAGTCCGACGCCCTCTACATCATCCTGACCGGCCGGGCGCGCGTGATGAGCGCCGACAACCGGGGCCGCGAAGTCATTCTCGCCACGCTGCAGCCGGGCGACTACATCGGCGAGATGAGCCTGATCGACGACGAGCCGCACTCGGCCACCGTGCGCACCGAGGTCCAGACCGACGTGCTGATGCTCGGCCGTGAGGCCTTCTCGCGCTGCCTGCCCGAGAACTCCTCCATGTCCTACAACATCATGCGCGGTCTGGTGCAGCGCCTGCGCCACGCCGACCGCAAGATCGAGTCGCTGGCGTTGATGGACGTGTACGGCCGCGTGGCGCGCTCGCTGCTCGAATTCGCGCAGGACGACGGCGTCGGCAACCTGAAGATCCGCGAGAAGATCTCGCGCCAGGATCTGGCCAAGATGGTGGGCGCATCGCGCGAGATGGTCAGCCGCGTCATGAAGGACCTGGAGGAGCGCGGCTTCGTCCAGACCCAGCCGGACGGTTCGGTGATCGTCAAGGAACGGCTGATGACCATGGCCTGAGAAGGTGTGAGCGGTGTGGCCAGGCTGCCGGACACCGCCGTTTTGCACGCCTCGGCCGGTTCGCTGGACCGGCCGGGCTTCTTTCCGTTGTAGGCTTGCCGGTGGCCCGGATGGCAGCCGGGCCGGCAGCCCTTGTCCATGACCTATTCGCTCCATACCCTGCATTCACCGGTGGACGCCGAGGCGCCGCCGGTGCGCGTGCGCGCCATGCGCTTCGCACACGAGATCTCGCTCATCGCCGGCATGGCGCTGCTGCTGTTCTGGCTGCTGGCGATGTTCAGCTACACGCCCTCGGACGCCGCCTGGTCCACCTCCGGCAGCGGCGGCGCGGTCAAGAACTGGGCCGGCCGCCTCGGCGCCTGGGTGGCCGACGCGAGCTACTACCTCGCCGGCTACTCCATCTGGTGGTGCTTCGCCGCCGGCGTGCGGGTCTGGCTGTCGTCGCTGGCCCACTGGCTGCGCGGCGGCGAGCCGGCCGCCGATGCGCCGCCGCGCGGGCGCTTCAACCGCAGCCGCCTGGCCTTCTGGTTCGGGCTGCTGCTGCTGCTGGCGGCCAGCGCCATCCTGGAATGGTCGCGGCTGTACCGGCTGGAGTTCCGGCTGCCCGGCCACGGCGGCGGCGTGCTCGGCTACTTCGTCGGCCCGCTGGGCGTGAAGTGGCTGGGCTTCACCGGCTCGGCGCTGGTGGCGATCGCCGCCGGCGTGATCGGCTCGGCGCTGGTGTTCCGCTTCTCGTGGGCGCACGTGGCCGAGCGCATCGGCGCGCGGCTGTATTCGCTGTTCGAGATGCGGCGCGAGAAGCGCGAGATCGCGCAGGACATCGCGCTGGGCCGGCAGGCGCGCCGCGAGCGCGAGGAGGTCGGCGCCCTGGAGCGCGACTTCGATGCGCTCGACGACGCCGTGCCGGGCGACGATGCCGCCGACCCGGCGGCCGCCCAGCCGCGGCCGAAGCGCCGCGAGAAGGCACCGCCGGTGCAGATCGAGCCCGCCCTGACCGAGGTGCCGCGGAGCGACCGCGTGGTCAAGGAGCGGCAGAAGCCGCTGTTCAAGGAACTGCCCGACAGCAAGCTGCCGCAGGTCGACCTGCTCGACGCCGCCCCCGGCCGCCAGGAAACCGTCTCGCCCGAGACGCTGGAGATGACCTCGCGCCTGATCGAGAAGAAGCTCAAGGACTTCGGCGTCGAGGTGCGCGTGGTGCTGGCTTCGCCCGGCCCCGTCATCACCCGCTACGAGATCGAGCCCGCCACCGGCGTGAAGGGCTCGCAGATCGTCAACCTGGCCAAGGACCTCGCGCGCTCGCTGTCGCTGGTGTCGATCCGCGTGATCGAGACCATCCCCGGCAAGAACTACATGGCGCTGGAACTGCCCAACGCCAAGCGCCAGATGATCAAGCTCAGCGAGATCCTGGGCTCGCAGGTCTACAACGAGGCCCGGTCGATGCTGACCATGGGCCTGGGCAAGGACATCGTGGGCAACCCGGTGGTGGCCGACCTGGCGAAGATGCCGCACGTGCTGGTGGCCGGCACCACCGGCTCGGGCAAGTCGGTGGGGATCAACGCGATGATCCTCTCGCTGCTCTACAAGGCCGAGGCGAACGACGTGCGCCTGCTGATGATCGACCCCAAGATGCTGGAGATGTCGGTCTACGAGGGCATCCCGCACCTGCTGGCGCCGGTGGTCACCGACATGCGGCAGGCGGCGCACGGCCTGAACTGGTGCGTGGCCGAGATGGAGCGCCGCTACAAGCTGATGAGCAAGCTGGGCGTGCGCAACCTGGCCGGCTACAACACCAAGATCGACGAGGCCAAGGCGCGCGAGGAATTCATCTACAACCCCTTCAGCCTCACGCCCGACGACCCCGAGCCGCTCAAGCGCGAACCGCACATCGTGGTCGTCATCGACGAGCTGGCCGACCTGATGATGGTGGTCGGCAAGAAGATCGAGGAGCTGATCGCCCGCCTGGCGCAGAAGGCGCGCGCCGCCGGCATCCACCTGATCCTGGCGACGCAGCGGCCCAGCGTGGACGTGATCACCGGCCTGATCAAGGCCAACATCCCGACGCGCATCGCCTTCCAGGTCTCGAGCAAGATCGATTCGCGCACCATCCTCGACCAGATGGGCGCCGAGGCGCTGCTGGGCATGGGCGACATGCTCTACATGGCCAGCGGCACCGGCCTGCCGGTGCGGGTGCACGGCGCCTTCGTCTCCGACGACGAGGTGCACCGCGTGGTGGCCTACCTCAAGAGCCAGGGCGAGCCCGACTACATCGAGGGCGTGCTCGAAGGCGGCACGGTGGACGGCGAGGGCGGCGACGTCTTCGGGGGCGGCGAGGGCGGCGGCGAGAAGGACCCGATGTACGACCAGGCCGTCGAGGTGGTGCTGAAGAACCGCAAGGCCAGCATCTCGCTGGTGCAGCGCCACCTGAAGATCGGCTACAACCGCGCCGCGCGGCTGGTGGAGGACATGGAGACCGCCGGCCTGGTCAGCGCCATGACGGCCGACGGCAAGCGTGACATCCTGGTGCCCGCACGCCCGGAGTAGGCCGCGTCCGTCGGACGCGGCCGGTGGTGCGCCCGTGGACCGGGCCGATGGCGCTGCATCCGCAACCGCGTGACGATCACTTGCATTGCTTTGCCCGCGCGAAACGTGCCGGCTGCAACGCCGGCAGGCCGCGAAGCTCCAATCGGCACTCCATCTCCCGTTTAGAAAGGTCAGAACAAGCATGAACCGCTTTCCCCGCCTGCTCGCCGCGCTGGCCCTGGGCGCCGCGGCCGCCGCGGCCAGCGCCGGCGGCATGGACAGCCTGGAGGCCTTCGTCAAGAACGCGAAGTCCGGCCGCGCCGAGTTCACCCAGACCGTGACGCCGCCGCCCAGGGACGGCCAGGCGCAGCGCGCCAAGACCTCCACCGGCAGCTTCGAGTTCCAGCGGCCCGGGCGCTTCCGCTTCGACTACCGCAAGCCCTTCGCCCAGACCATCGTGGCGGACGGCAGGACGCTCTCGCTCTACGACGCCGACCTCAACCAGGTCACGCAGCGTGCCCAGGCGCAGGCGCTGGGTTCGACGCCGGCGGCGATCATCGCCTCGGCCGCCGACCTGCGGGCGCTGGACGCGGACTTCACGCTGGAGGAGCAGCCCGAGCGCGACGGCCTGCAATGGGTGAAGGCCACGCCGAAGTCGCGCGACGCGCAACTGCAGAGCGTGCAGATCGGCTTCCAGGGCGAGGCGCTGGCGGCGCTGGAAATCCTCGACGCCTTCGGCCAGCGCTCGGTGCTGCGCTTCGCCAAGGTCGAACTCAACCCGGCGCTGCCTGCCGACACCTTCCAGTTCAAACCGCCGGCGGGCGCCGACGTGATCCGGCAGTGAGCCCCGCCGCCGGCCTGCCGGTATAACCCTTTCCATGCCCGCCGCCTCGCACCAACCCCTGGCCGAACGCCTGCGCCCGCGCAACCTGGGCGAGGTCATCGGCCAGCAGCACCTGCTGGGCCCGGGCATGCCGCTGCGCATCGCCTTCGAGTCGGGCCAGCCGCACTCGTGCATCCTCTGGGGCCCGCCGGGCGTGGGCAAGACCACCATCGCGCGGTTGATGGCCGACGCCTTCGACGCCCAGTTCATCCCCATCAGCGCGGTGCTGGGCGGCGTGAAGGACATCCGCGAGGCGGTGGAGCGCGCCACGCTGGCCCGCGACGGCCTCGCCCAGCAGCGCACCATCGTCTTCGTCGACGAGGTGCACCGATTCAACAAGAGCCAGCAGGACGCGTTCCTGCCGCACGTCGAATCGGGCCTGTTCACCTTCATCGGCGCGACCACGGAGAACCCCTCCTTCGAGGTCAACTCGGCGCTGCTGTCGCGGGCGGCCGTCTATGTGCTGCAGCCGCTGGCCGAAGACGACCTGCGGCAGATCGTGACGCGCGCCCAGGAGATCGGCGCCGTGCCCGCGCTGGAAGACGCCGCGCTCGACCGGCTGATCGCCTATGCCGACGGCGACGCCCGGCGCCTGCTGAACACGCTGGAGACGCTCGCCGTGGCGGCCGGCGCCGAGCGGCGCGAGCGCATCGACGACGCCTGGCTGCTGCGCGTGCTGGGTGAGCGCATGCGCCGCTACGACAAGGGCGGCGAGCAGTTCTACGACACCATCAGCGCGCTGCACAAGTCGGTGCGCGGCAGCGATCCGGACGCGGCGCTGTACTGGTTCGTGCGCATGCTCGACGGCGGCGCCGACCCGCGCTACATGGCGCGCCGCCTGGTGCGCATGGCCAGCGAGGACATCGGCCTGGCCGACCCGCGCGCGCTGCGCCTGGCGCTGGACGCGGCCGAGAGCTACGAGCGCCTGGGCTCGCCCGAGGGCGAGCTGGCGCTGGCGCAGTGCGTGGTCTACCTGGCCGTCGCGCCCAAGTCCAACGCCGTGTACGCCGCCTTCAACGAGGCCAAGGCCTTCGTCAAGCAGGATGGCTCCCGCCCGGTGCCGATGCATCTGCGCAATGCCCCCACCAAGCTGATGAAGCAGCTCGACTACGGCAAGGGCTACCGCTACGCGCACGACGAGGAGGGCGGCTTCGCCGCCGGCGAGAACTACCTGCCCGAGGGCATGGCGCCGCCGGGCTTCTACCGTCCCGTCGAGCGCGGGCTGGAAATCCGCATCGCCGACAAGCTGCGCGAACTGCGCCGCCGCAACGACGAACAGGCCGGCGGCTGATACGCGCTTGCAGCCATGCGCGGGCGGCATGCCGGCATGCGCAACAGGCTGCCTCGTCCACCGGGAAAACCCGTGTCGGACACCCACCGGAACGGCCTTTGCGCGTCACTAAAATCCCGCCACCCCAACCCGCCCATCACCCATGCTGGCGGGTTTTTTGCTAGCCAGCCCTGGGTGCCCGACCGGCGCATGGGCCGGTCATGAGCGCCTCCACCGGGCGCATAAACAATAGGGATCTCTTCTATGGAAATATTGCTGCAGCAGATCATCAACGGTCTGGTCCTCGGCAGCATGTACGCCCTGATAGCCCTCGGCTACACCATGGTGTACGGCATCATCAACCTCATCAATTTCGCCCACGGCGAGGTGCTCATGGTCGGCGCGCTGACCAGTTGGACCATCATCGGGTGGATGCAGACGTCCATGGCCGGCACGCCCGGCTGGCTGGTGCTGCTCATCGCACTGGTGATCGCCTGCGTGGTGGCCGCCACGCTGAACTTCGTGATCGAGAAGGTGGCCTACCGGCCGCTGCGCAACAGTCCCAAGCTGGCGCCGCTGATCACCGCCATCGGCATGTCGATCCTGCTGCAGACGCTGGCGATGATCATCTGGCGACCGACCAACAAGGCCTATCCCACCCTGCTGCCCAGCGAGTCGATCCACTTCGCCGGCGCCAACATCTCGCCGACGCAGGTGATGATCCTGGCGGTCACGGCCGTCTCGCTGAGCGTGCTGATGTGGCTGGTCAACTACACCAAGCTCGGCCGCGCGATGCGCGCCACAGCCGAGAACCCGCGCGTGGCGGCGCTCATGGGCATCCGGCCCGACACGGTGATCTCGGCCACCTTCATCATCGGCGCCGTGCTGGCCGCCATCGCCGGCGTGATGTACGCCTCCAACTACGGCATCGCGCAGCACGCGATGGGCTTCATCCCCGGCCTGAAGGCCTTCACCGCAGCCGTGTTCGGCGGCATCGGCAACCTGGCCGGCGCGGTGGTCGGCGGGCTGCTGCTGGGCCTGATCGAGGCCGTGGGCGCGGGCTACCTCGCCGACGTCACCGGCGGCGTGCTGGGCAGCCAGCACAGCGACATCTTCGCCTTCATCATCCTCATCCTGACGCTCACCGTGCGGCCTTCCGGCCTGCTGGGCGAACGGGTGGCCGACCGCGCCTGAGGAGGGACCGAGCATGAACGCCAAGAAACTCGTCGTCTTCCTCGTCGCGGCGGCGGCGCTGCTGGTGCTGCCGCTGCTGCTGCAGACGCAGGGCAACGCCTGGGTGCGCATCGTCGACATCGCGCTGCTGTACGTGCTGCTGGCGCTGGGTCTGAACATCGTGGTCGGCTACGCCGGCCTGCTGGACCTGGGCTACGTCGCCTTCTTCGCCATCGGCGCCTACCTGTTCGCGCTGCTGGGCTCGACCCAGCTCACGGACAACTTCGAGGCGCTGAAGGCCATGTTCCCGAACGGCTTCCACACCTCGCTCGTCCTGGTGATACCGGCGGCGCTGGTGCTGGCGGCGCTGCTCGGGGCCCTGCTGGGCGCGCCCACGCTCAAGCTGCGCGGCGACTACCTGGCCATCGTGACGCTGGGCTTCGGCGAGATCATCCGCGTGTTCCTGAACACGCTGGACCATCCCTACAACGTCACCAACGGCCCCAAGGGAATCACCGGCATCGACTCGATCCGCATCTTCGGCCTGAACCTCGGCCGGCCGCTGAAGATCGGCGACTACACCATCTCCTCGGTGTCGCTGTACTACTACCTGTTCCTGGTGCTGGTGATCTTCACCGTCATCATCTCCTACCGCCTGCAGAGTTCGCGCGTGGGCCGCGGCTGGATGGCGATCCGAGAGGACGAGATCGCCGCCAAGGCCATGGGCATCAACACCCGCAACATGAAGCTGCTGGCCTTCGGCATGGGCGCCAGCTTCGGCGGCGTCTCGGGCGCCATGTTCGCGGCCTTCCAGGGCTTCGTCTCGCCCGAGTCCTTCAACCTGATGGAGTCGGTGATGATCGTCTCCATGGTGGTGCTGGGCGGCATCGGCCACCTGCCGGGCGTGATCCTCGGCGCGGTGCTGCTGGCGGCGCTGCCGGAGGTGCTGCGCTACGTGGCCGGCCCGCTGCAGTCGATGACCGACGGGCGGCTGGACGCCTCGATCCTGCGCCAGCTCTTCATCGCGCTGTCGATGATCCTGATCATGCTCACCCGGCCGCGTGGCCTGTGGCCCTCGCCGGAACACGGCAAGTCGCTCAAGGGCCGCAGGGCGCCCGACCCGGTGCCGGGCTCCACCCAAGCCATCGAGCCCGGCGTGGACACGCCGGCCGACGAGATCGCCGGTGGCGCCAACCGCCCCATGTCGATCAATCCCTGACGGATGGAGCACACGAACATGGCAGACACCATCCTCCACGTCAGCGGCATCTCCAAGCGCTTCGGCGGCCTGCAGGCCCTGTCGGACGTCGGCATCAAGATCGAGCGCGGCCAGGTCTACGGCCTGATTGGCCCCAACGGCGCCGGCAAGACCACCTTCTTCAACGTCATCACGGGCCTCTACACGCCCGACAGCGGCACCTTCGAGCTGGCAGGCAAGCCCTACACGCCCACGGCCGTGCACGAGGTCGCCAAGGCCGGCATCGCGCGCACCTTTCAGAACATCCGCCTGTTCGCCGAGATGACGGCGCTGGAGAACGTGATGGTCGGGCGCCACGTGCGCACGCACTCGGGCGTGTTCGGCGCCATCTTCCGCACGCCCGGCTTCAAGGCCGAGGAGAAGGCGATCGCCGAACGCGCCCACGAACTGCTGGAGTACGTGGGCGTGGGCAAGTACGCCGACTACAAGGCCCGCACGCTCAGCTACGGCGACCAGCGCCGCCTGGAGATCGCCCGCGCGCTGGCCACCGATCCGCAGCTCATCGCGCTGGACGAGCCGGCCGCCGGCATGAACGCCACCGAGAAGGTGCAGCTTCGCCAGCTCATCGACCAGATCCGCAAGGACAACCGCACCGTGCTCATCATCGAGCACGACGTGAAGCTGATCATGGGCCTGTGTGACCGGGTGACGGTGCTCGACTACGGCAAGCAGATCGCCGAGGGCACGCCGGCCGAGGTGCAGAAGAACGAGAAGGTGATCGAGGCCTACCTCGGCACCAGCGGACATTGAAGGGCGGGCGCATGGCACAGACACTGTTGAAAGTCAGCGGCCTGAAGGTCGCATACGGCGGTATCCAGGCCGTCAAGGGCGTGGACTTCGAGGTTCACGAGGGGGAGCTGGTCTCGCTGATCGGCTCCAACGGCGCCGGCAAGACCACCACCATGAAGGCCATCACCGGCACGCTGCCGCCGCTGGAGGGCCAGATCGAGTTCATGGGCAAGCCCACCAAGGGACGCGGCGCGTGGGACCTGGTCAAGGAGGGGCTGGTGATGGTGCCCGAGGGGCGCGGCGTGTTCACCCGCATGACCATCACCGAGAACCTGCAGATCGGCGCCTACGTGCGCAACGACAAGGCCGGCATTGCGGCCGACATCGAGAAGGTCTTCGGCATCTTCCCGCGCCTGAAGGAGCGCGCCACGCAACTGGCCGGCACCATGTCGGGCGGCGAGCAGCAGATGCTGGCCATGGGCCGGGCGCTGATGGCGCGGCCCAAGGTGCTGCTGATGGACGAGCCCACGATGGGCCTGTCGCCCATCATGTGCGACAAGATCTTCGAGGTGGTGCAGGAGGTGCACAACCAGGGCGTGACCATCCTGCTGGTGGAGCAGAACGCCAGCCGCGCGCTGCAGCTCGCCGACCGCGGCTACGTGATGGAGTCGGGCCTGATCTCCATGAGCGGCGACGCGAAGGTCATGCTCAACGACCCGAAGGTGCGCGCCGCCTACCTGGGCGAATAGCGCGGACGGCGTGGCCGTAGCTGGCCACGCGCCGACGGAGCCCGGGGCCGGGAAGAGGCCGCACAGCGGGGGCAATCACCCTTGCGCGCCGATGCCAAAGCCATCCAACATTGCGGCCGGAGGGGAAGAAGCGCCGGTGCGGCCCGGTCGCGCACGCGCGCGGCATGGCCGGGGCTACCGGCCCGGACCAGCTTCCGACACGATGGCAACGATGACTTTCTCCGAAGTGCAACCGCTGTCGCCGACCCTGCGGCGGCTGGTCGCACAACTGCGTGAGGACAGCCCCAGCCTGTCGGCGCGCATGCTCGGCACCCTGCGCGGCACGATCGCCGAGTACGGGGCGCTCGGCGATACGCTGGCGCAGGACGTCTACCGCGCCGGGATCAAGAACGCCGAGCTCTGGTACGACGCCCTGCTCGCCGGCGGCCGGCCCGACGAGGACAACCTGCGCTGGATCGGCAGCTTCAGCCGCCGCCGCCATTCGCAGGCGCTGTCGCTCGGCGCGCTGCTGCAGGCCTACCGCACCGGCGCCCGCGTCTACATGGACGCCATGCTGGCCCGCGTGCGCGAGCAGCCGGTGCTGGCCGACGAGGTGCTGTTCATCGTGCCGCCCTTCCTGCTGTACTACAGCGACCTGATGAGCAGCACCCTGAGCGACGCCTACTTCGCGGAGCAGTCGCGCGAGCTGCGATGGAGGCAGCAGCTTCAGGCGCGGCTCGGCGCCGCGGTGCTGCATGCCGCCGGTCCCTTCGACGAGGCGGCGCGCGCCCTGGGCATCCCGGCCGACCAGCCGCACGTCGCCCTGGCGCTGCGCCTGGCGGCCATGCCGCTGGGCGACGAAGGGGCGGACACGCTGTGCGAGCGCGTGCACGAGGCGTTGTCGAATCACGGGCGGGACGATGCCGCACCGGCGGGCGGCAGCCTCTACCGCGGCCATTGGGTCGCGTGGCTGCCAGTCATGCCGGGCGAGCCGGTCGATGGGCGGGAGCGCCGCTTGAACGAGCGGGCGCGCCGCCTGCTCGGCGCCTTCCCCGAATTCGAGTCCTCCGGGCTCGGGCTGCCGGGCGTCGGCGCAGCCGGCTGGCGCGGCAGCGCCGAACAGGCCCTGGCCGCGATCGAGCTGGGCCGGCACCTGCGCAGGGAGGACGTCGCCTTCCGGTATTCCGAGTTCGCGCTCGACACCCTCATGCGCCAGTCGTCGGAGATGGCCACCCTGTGCGGCGAGATGATCGCCAGCATTTCGGCCGAGCCCCACCTGCTCGAAACGCTGGAGGCCTACTTCGAGCACCGCCAGAACCACAAGGCGACGGCGGCCGCGCTCGGCATCCACCGCAACACGCTGCTGCACCGCCTGGGGCACATCGAGTCGCTCCTGGGCGCCAGCTTCGACGACATGGGCTGGCTGTCGCGCATGTACCTGGCGCTGCGCCAGCGCCGCATCGGCCGCCCGTCTCCATCTCCCCTGCACTGACGTTGGCGCGGCCTCGCGTTGTGCAGATGCACAACGCGCCCAGGGCCGCTTGCCAATGGCCTCGGCGTTGTCCCGTCGGTAGAGTGCCGCCACGCCCGATGGCCGTGAGTGCAGCCTCGCGCTCCACGCGGCCGGCGGGTGGCAAGCTCGCAGACATACAAGGAGACACAACCCCATGCCAAGGCACGATCTCTGGCGGCCCTCGGTGCGCCCCATGCCGTCCTCTCGTTCGCCCGGCGCCTGGTGCCGCTGGCTCGCATGCGCCATCGCCTTCACGGCTCTGGCCGCCTGCGGCGGCGGAGGCGGCGGCAACCCGGTCCCGCTGTGGAGCCTGCCCGGCGGCAACGGCAGCGGCGGCCAGAACGGGAACGGCTCCGGGGGCGATGGGAACGGCACGACCCCGCCGCCCATGCTGGCCAGCATCGACGACCAGTTGCCGGCGGACCTGGCCGCCACCGCGGCGCGCTGCGACTTCCTGGACGCCAGCCATTGCATGCTGCCCTTCCCGAACGACTACTACACCGTGGCGGACGCCGGCACCGACACCGGGCGGCGGCTGAACCTGCAGAAGGCTTCGATGCCGCGCAGCGCCATCGCCGCCGACCGGCCCATCGACACCACCGAGTGGAACCGCAGCGACGGCTTCTCGCCGGGCGCGATGATCGTCGTGCGCGTACCCGGCGTGGACCTGGAGCGCAGCGGGGCGCCGCGCCTGACGGACCTGTCGGTCTCGCAGCAGGACGGCTCGCCCGTGATGCTGATCGACGCCGACACGCTGGAGAAGCAACTGGTCTGGGCCGAGCTGGACCAGAACACCGTCAGCGCGCCCGAGCGCCAGAGCATGAACATCCGCGTTGCGAAGAGCCTGGCCTGGGGCCACCGCTACATCGTCGTGCTGCGCGGCATGAAGGACGGGCAGGGCGAGGCGATCGAGGCCGGCCCGGCCTTCCGCATCTACCGCGACCGCCACGAGAGCGCCCTGGACTTCGTCAATGCGCGGCGCGACCACATGGAGGCGCTGTTCGCCACGCTGGACAAGGCCGGCGTGGCGCGCGAGTCGCTCTACCTGGCCTGGGACTTCACCGTGGCCTCGCAGCGCAGCACCACGGGCCGCATGCTGGCCATCCGCGACCAGGGCTTCGCCGCGCTGAACGGGGCGGCGCCGGCCTTCAACGTGACCCTGATGCAGGACTTCACGCCGCAGCAGGACGCGCGGATCGCCCGCCACATAGAAGGCACGCTCACCGTGCCCAGCTTCGTCGCCGCGCCGGCGGGCGGCGCCGACATCACGCCGGTGGCCGCGGCCGTCGCGCCCTATCTCCAGGGCGGGCCGCTCGACCTGCCGGCGATCAAGGCCGCCTTCGACACGCTGGGAGACAGCCCGCTGGACCTGCAGCGCTTCCACTATGCGTCGGCCACGCCGGGCGTGTACGACGTGCCGGTGCAGAACGGCACCATGGAGATTCCGTTCCTCTGCAACATCCCGCAGTCCGCGCTGAACGCGGACGGCACGGTCAACCCGGCGCGCATCTCGCTCTACGGCCACGGCCTGTTCGGCCGGGCCGCCGAGGCCAACGGCGGGAACGTGAAGGACATGGGCAACGAGCACAACTTCGTGTTCTGCGCCACCAACTGGTACGGCTTCTCGCAGAACGAGATCATTCCCTCGGTGTTCGCCTTCTTCGACCTGTCGAATGCGCAGGTGCCCTTCGACACCACGCAGCAGGGCGTGCTCAACACGCTGATGCTGGGGCGGGCGATGAAGCATGCGCAGGGCTTCGGCGCCCACCCCGCCTTCCAGATGGGCACCGCGCCGGCCAGCGTGCTCGACACGAGCGAGCTGTTCTACGACGGCAACAGCCAGGGCGGCATCCTGGGCGGCCTGCTGATGAGCGTGGCGCAGGACATCGAGCGCGGCGTGCTCGGCGTGCCCGGCATGAACTACTCGCTGCTGCTGGAGCGCAGCAGCGACTTCCCGCAGTTCGGCGAGATGGTCTATGCGGCCTATCCGGACAGCCTGGACCAGCAGTTCATCTTCTCGCTGTGGCAGACGCTGTGGGACCGCGCCGAGGCCAACGGCTACGCGCAGGCCATGACCGACCAGCCGCTGCCCGACACGCCGCCGCACAAGGTGCTGCTGCACGTGGCCTACGGCGACCACCAGGTGACGATGTGGTCGGCCGAGATCGAGGCGCGCACCATCGGTGCCCGGCTGCAGTGCCCGGCGCTCGCCCCGGGCCGCCATCCCGACGCGAACCCCTACTACCAGTTGCCCTGCATCGAGGGCACCGGCGGCTTTGACGGTTCCGCGCTCGTCGTGTGGGACAGCGGCCCCGGGCGGACCACGGCGCCGCCGCAGGACAACCTGCCGCCGTCCACCGGGACCGATCCGCACTCCGACCCGCGCAACACGCCCGCCGCCCGGCTGCAGAAGTCGGAGTTCCTGCGCACCAATGGCAAGGTGGTCGACACCTGCGGCGGCCAGCCCTGCCGGTCGGCGGCCTACCAGCCCTGAGGGCGCCGCGCCTGGCACACGACAAGAGAAAGAGGAGACCCAGATGATCCGACGATCCGCATCGCCTTCGCCTGCCGGCCGGGGGCTTCTCCCTGTGTTGTGCATCGGCCTGCTGGCCGGCGCGCTCGTGTCCTGCGGCGGAGGCGGGGGAGGCGGCACCGGCCTGTTCTTTGCCGGAAGCCCTGGCGGCGGCCAGAGCCCGGGCGGCGGCACGGTGGACCCCGGTGGCGGCACCCCGCCCGGCGAACCGCAGACGCCGACGCCGGCCGCATTGAAGCTGCAGGTCCTGTCCAGCCGGGCCGATCTGGTCAGCGGCGGCGATGCGCTGGTCGCCGTCGATCTGCCGGACGGCGTGGACGTGTCCGCGCTGAGGCTGCAGCGCAACGGCGTCGAGGTGGCCGTGGATTGGCAGACCGGCGGCAGCGACCAGCCGCCCGGCCGGTGGCGCGGCCTGGTGTCGGGCCTGGAGCTCGGCGCCAACACGCTGGTGGCCGCCACGGCGGACGGCACGGCCCGCGGTGAACTCGCCGTGACCAACCACGCCATCACCGGACCCATGTTCTCCGGTCCGCACCTGGCGCCCTTCGAATGCCGCACGCAGGAGTCGGGTCTGGGTGATCCGCTGGACGCGGACTGCTCGGTGGCCACACGCTTCGACTGGTTCTACTTCACCCCCAGCGGCCAGCGCAAGGTGCTGGCCGATCCCCTGGGCGACCGGCCCTCGGACGTGGCGGACGCGACCACCCTCGACGGCAGGACCGTGCCCTTCATCGTGCGCGTGGAGTCGGGCACCATCAACCGCTCGATCTACCGCATCGCCGTGCTCGACGACCCGCGCGAGCCCGACCGCTGGAACGGTGCGGGCTGGAACGGCCGGGTGGTGTTCCGCTTCGGCGAGTCCACCGCCGCCCAGTACAACCAGGGCAGCAACGCGGTCACCGACGTGTTCAAGGCCGACGACACCGACGTGCAGAGCATCAAGGCGCTGGAGCAGGGCTTCGCCTACGTCGTCTCCTCGCTCAACATCAACAAGGTGAACGTGAACGACGTGGTGGCGGCCGAGACGGCGACCATGATCCGCGAGCACATCGCCGAGACCTACGGCCTGCCGCGCTGGATGGTGGGCATGGGCGGCTCCGGCGGCGCCATCCAGCAGATGCTGATCGCGCAGAACTACCCGGGCATCCTGGACGGCATCATGCCGGACGCGGCCTTTCCCGACGTGTTCGGCACGGCCATGGCGGTGTCCGACTGCCGCCTGCTCAACCGCTACTTCCAGGCGCATCCGGCCTCCTACGACGTGCGCAGGGCCTTCGAGGGTCACCTGAGCTCGGCCCTGGGCGTGACCTGCGACAACTGGGACAAGGGCAACGGGGATGCGGTGCTGGCGACCCACGGTTCCGTCTCGCCTGCCTGCGGGCTGAAGGACGGCACCCAGGTCTACGACCCGCTGAACAACCCGGGCGGCGCGCGCTGCACCGTCTACGACATCAACGTCAACAGCCTGGGGCGCGACCCGGCCACCGGCGCCGCGCGGCGCCCGCTGGACAACGTGGGCGTGCAGTACGGGCTGGAGAGCCTGCGCCAGGGCGCCATCGACGTCACGGCCTTCCTCGACCTCAACGAGGCCGTTGGCGGCTTCGACGTGGACGGCAACATCGTCGCGCAGCGCACCGTGGCCGACCTGGAGGCGCTGCAGCGCACCTACGAACTGGGCCGCATCGGGTCGGGCGGCGGCGGCCTGGCCACCGTGCCCATCCTCAGCATGCGTGCCTACGCCGAACCTGCGGGCGACATCCACACCATCTACAACGACATCAAGATCCGAGAGCAGTTGAAAAAGGCCAACGGCCGCGCCGACAACCACGTGGCCTGGAACTTCCCCCATCCGCAACTCGCCCAGTTGCTCGGGCAGCCCGACCAGATGCTGCCGCGCGCGCTGCAGTTGCGGGAACTGTTCATCACCCGCCTGGCGCTGATGACCCAATGGCTCGACGCCATCACCGGGGACCCGGCCGAATTGACGGCCGACAAGGTGGTGCACCACAAGCCGGCCGATGCGGTGGACGCCTGCTGGAACGTGCTGACCGGCGAACGCATCGAGGAGGAGGCTACGCTCACCGGCGGCCAGTGCAACACGCTCTATCCCCGGACGCCGGCGCCGCGCATGGTGGCCGGCGGCCCGGTGTCGGACGACGTACTGAAGTGCCAGCTCAAGCCCATCGACGACGCGGACTACGGGTTGGCGGTCTTCACCGCGGACGAGAAGCAGCGCCTGCAGGCGATCTTCCCGTCGGGCGTGTGCGATTTCAGCCGGCCGGGCGTGGCGCAGGCGCCGCTGAAAGGGACCTGGCTGCGCTATTGAGCGGGGATTGGGCGGGCGGCCGCCCGCCTGTGCGTTGCCTCAGTCCACCTTCGCGCCGGTGGCTTTCACGACCTGCTCGTACTTGGCCAACTCCGCCTTCATGAAGGCGCCGAACTGCTCGGGCGTGGTGGGCACCGGCTCGGCGAAGAGGGCGGCGAAGCGCGCCTGCGTCTCCGGCGCCTTGAGCGCGGCGACGAAGGCCTGGTTCAGCTTGTCGATGGTGGCCTTGGGCGTGCCGGCCGGCGCCACCAGGCCCCACCAGGTGTCGATCGAGAAGCCCTTGAGCGTGTCGGCCACCGGCGGCGCGTCGGGCAGGAAGGGGCTGCGCTGCAGCGTGGTGACGGCCAACGCCTTGAGCTTGCCGGCCTTGATGTTGGGCGCGGCGGTGGCGAGGTTGTCGAAGTTGAAGTCCACCTGCCCCGACAGCAGCGCCAGTTGCGCCGGGTTGCCGCCGTTGTAGGGGATGTGCACGGCGAAGATGCCGGCCGCCTTCTTGAACATCTCGCCGGCCAGGTGGCCGGCGCTGCCGTTGCCGCCGCTGCCGTAGTTGAGCTTGCCGGGGTTCGCCTTGCCGTAGGCGATCAGGTCCTGCAGCGAGTCGATCTTCAGGCGCTGCGCCGTCTCGGCGTTCATCACCAGCACGTTGGGCACGCGCACCATCTGCGTGATGGGGGCGAAGTCCGCCTGGGCGTTGAACGGCATCTTCGTGTAGAGCCAGGGGTTCACCGCGTTCGTGGCGGTGGCGGCGATGCCGATGGTCAGGCCGTCCGGCGCCGCCTTGGCCACCATGTCGGCGCCGATGTTGCCGCCGGCGCCGGGCTTGTTGTCGATGACCACCGGGCCGCCCAGCGCGTCCTTGACGCGCTCGGCGAGCGCCCGGGCCGTCACGTCGATGGGGCCGCCGGCGGCGTAAGGCACCACCAGGCGCACGGCGTGCGTGCCCTGCGCATGGGCCCAGGGCGTGGCGGCGAGCGCCGCGCCGGCGCCGAGCAGGAGGGAAAGCAGATGTCTCTTGTTCATGTTGTTGTGCAGGGGAGGGTCGAGGGAAGGTGAATGGAGTGCGGCTCAGGGCTGCGCCTTGTCCGCCTCGGTGGTGAAGGCGTCGGCGAAGAATTCCTCTTCGGGCAGGCCGGCCTCGGCCACGTAGTCGTGCCGGGCCGAGTCGACCACGACCGGCGCGCCGCACGCGTAGACCTGGTGGCCCGAGAGGTCGGGGATGTCTTCGAGCACCGCGCGGTGGACGAAGCCGGTGCGGCCGGTCCAGTTGTCTTCCGGCACCGCGTTGGAGACCACCGGCACGTAGCGCAGGTGGGGCATCTCGGCCAGGCGCTCGCGCATCCAGCCGTCCATGTACAGGTCTTCGGGCCGGCGCCCGCCCCAGTACAGCACGGCGGGCCGGTCGATGGCCTTGAAGCGCATGTGCTCGATCAGCGCCTTGATCGGCGCGAAGCCGGTGCCCGAGGCCAGCAGCACGATCGGTTTGTCGGAGTCTTCGCGCAGGAAGAAGCTGCCGTAGGGGCCCTCGATGCGCAGGATCTCCTTTTCCTTCATCGCGCCGAACACGTGGTCGGTGAACTTGCCGCCCGGCATGTGGCGGACGTGCAGCTCGATGCCGGTGCCCGGTTCGCTCAGCGTGTGCGGTGCGTTCGCCATCGAGTAGCTGCGCCGCGCGCCGCCCTGCAGGATGAACTCCACGTACTGGCCCGCGTGGAACTGCAGCGGGTCGCCGGCCGGCAGTTGCAGGCGCACCAGCATCACGTCGTGCGACTGCTTCGTCAGCGCGCTGACGCGCACCGGCATCTTGCGGATCGGGAAGGCGCCGGCCTCGGTGACCTGGCGCGATTCGAGCACCACGTCGCTGGTCGGATGCGAGCGGCAGGTGAGGATGAAGCCGGCCAGTTCCTCCTCGGCCGACAGGGCCTTGCTCTGGTGGGCCTCCATCGCCACGGTGCCCGACAGCTTCCTGCACTTGCAGGAGCCGCAGGCGCCGTCCTTGCAGCCGTAGGGCAGGCCGATGCCCTGGCGGATGCCGGCGGCCAGGATGGTTTCGTCGGCGTTGACGCCGAAGTGGCGGCCGCTGGGCTCGACGGTGACGGAAAAGCCCGATCCGGCGGGGTCGGCGAGGCTCATGGGTATTCTCGGGCGTTCCGCGGAACGCTTCTCTCTGTGCAGCAGGGAACCCACGATTTTGCCTTCAAACACAAACCCCCTCGGGGCCTTGCCCTCGCGCTTCCGGCGCGGGCGGCTGCTGGTGGTCGGCTGCGGCGACGTCGGCCAGCGCGTGCTGCAGCAGGTGGCGGGCCGGCTGAACGTACTGGCGCTGACTTCCTCGCCCGGCCGTGTGCCGTTCTTGCGCGCCGCGGGCGCGCGGCCCCTGCTCGGCGACCTGGACGCCCCCGCCACGCTGCGCCGCCTGGCGGGGCTCGGCACGCGCGTGCTGCACCTGGCGCCGCCGCCGCGTGAGGGCCAGGGCGATCCGCGCACCCTGGCGCTGGTGCGGGCGCTGGCGCGGCGCTCGCCGCCGCAGTCGCTGGTCTACGGCTCCACCAGCGGCGTCTACGGCGACTGCGGCGGGGCCCGGGTGGACGAGACGCGCCCCGTGCGCCCCGCCACGCCCCGCGCGCAGCGGCGTGTGGCGGCCGAGCGCGCCGTGCGCTGGCTGGGCCGCTCGGCCGGCGTGCGGGCCGGCATCCTGCGCATCCCCGGCATCTACGCGCCGGACCGCGAAGGCGGCACGCCGCGCCAGCGCCTGCTGCGCGGCACGCCGGCGCTGCGGGCCGAGGACGACGTCTACACCAGCCACATCCATGCCGACGACCTGGCGCGTGCCTGCGTCGCGGCGCTGTTCCGGGGGCGGCCGCAGCGCGTGGTGAACGCCAGCGACGACACCGAACTGAAGATGGGCGACTACTTCGACCTGGCGGCCGACCTGTACGGCCTGCCGCGCCCGCCGCGCGTCGCGCGCAGCGAGGCGGCCGGCCGGCTGACGCCGCAGTTGCTGAGCTTCATGGACGAGTCGCGGCGCCTGGTCAACCGGCGCCTCAAGCGCGAGTTGCGCGTGGCGCTGCACCACCCCACCGTCCATGCCGGGCTGCGACAGAATGAACCCTCCGCCCGGGGCGAAGCGGCAGAATGAGCAGCAGCCACAGGCCATGAACTTCGACGAGGACCTCGCATGGTGTTGAACGTGTTTTCGGCGGCCGGCCGCAAATCGGCCTATGAGCGGCGCTTCTACGAGAACAAGGACGAGAACCTGTTCATGGGCGACTTCGGCAGCTTCGACGAGGCCCGCGCCCACATCCCCGCGCAGTTCGCGGCGGGCTACGACAACGCCGAGGGCGCGAAGGCGCTGTACAGCCACCAGATCTACAACTGGGACTACCCGGCCCTGTTCTGGGTCGGCCAGGCGATCGCCGGCGGCGCCACGCGCGTGTTCGACCTCGGCGGACACGTGGGCATCAAGTACTACGCCTTCCGCCGCGTGCTGGAGATGCCGGCCGCGCTGCGATGGCATGTGTGCGACGTGCCCGGCGTGGTGCAGACCGGCCGCGAGCTGGCGGCGGAGCGCGGCGCGCAGGCGCAACTGAGCTTCGGCACCGAACCCACCGAGGCCTCCGGCCATGACGTGCTGATGCTCTCGGGCTCGCTGCAGTACCTGCCGATGACGCTGGGCGAATTGCTGGCGCGGCTGCCGGTCAAGCCGCAGCGCATCGTGCTCAACACCACGGCCATGCACGAGGACCGCACGATCTACACGCTCAACAGCATCGGCTTCGGCGTGTGCCCGTACCGCGTCCAGCACCACGAGGCGATCCAGAAGGAGATCGTCGATGCCGGCTATCGCCGCCGCGACGGCTGGCGCAACGAGGGCAAGCCGATCGAGATCCCCTTCGTGGAAGGGGGCGACCGCGCGTACTACGGGGGCGGCTGCTTCGATCTGGCCCAGGGCCGCTGAGCGGGGCCTGGAAACGATGAACCCGCCATGAGGCGGGCTGAGCAGCATCTGGTGCCCGGGGCCGGAATCGAACCGGCACGCCTTGCGGCGGGGGATTTTGAGCCGAGGTTTGAAGCCTACGATGGACCTACGCTGGAACCCCCAAGTGCTTGCTGCGCTTGGTTTTCCGGGAGTTCGGTCCGACGTAGTCTTACCCCATGATTGGACCCATCACGCTGAGTTTGCCGCTCTCGTGGCTCCTGGCCGGTTCCCTGTTTCGGTCAACCAGGCGGGAGTTTTCATGACAGTCACCAAGCTCACCAAGTCGGTCGTCGATGCCGCCACGTTCACCGGCAAGGACTACGAACTGCGTGACGCGGCCACGCCCGGCTTCCTCTGCAAGATCACGGCAGGCGGTCGCAAGGTGTTCATGCTCCAGTACCGCACCAATTGCGGCGAGCGCCGCAAGCCGAAGATCGGCCTGTTCGGTGAACTGACGGTCGAGCAGGCTCGTTCGATCGCCCTGGACTGGCTGGCCGACGTCCGCAGGGGCAACGACCCCAGCGCCGCCAAGCAGGCGGCGCGAAGGGCTCCCACGGTCCGGGAACTCGGTGAGCAGTTCATCAACGAGTACTCCAAGACGCGCAACAAGCCCTCGACGGTCGAGACCTACCAGGGCCAGATCGACCGCTACCTCGTGCCCCTCCTTGGCAGGGTGAAGGTGCCCGACCTGACCAGGGCGGACGTGACCGGCATGATGCGGGATCTCGCGAAGACGCCCACCACGGCCAACCGGGTGCTTGCTTGCCTGCGCAAGATGCTCAACATGGCCGAGGTGTGGGGCTATAGGCCTGACGGCTCCAACCCGTGTCGCCATGTGCCGAAGTATCCAGAGAAGGGGAAAACCCGATACATCACCGACGATGAACTGGCGCGCATCTATGCCTACCTCGACGATGCGGACGTCGACGGGTTGGAGCATCCCACCCTGACGCTGGCCATCCGGCTGCAGTTCGAGTTCTCCGCGCGCCGCTCGGAAATCTGCGATCTAGAGTGGGCTTGGGTGGATCTGGACAACCGTCGCATCGCCTGGCCGGACAGCAAGACCGGCTGCATTTCCAAACCGATGAGCGAGTCGGCCTTTCTGCTGCTTTCCAATGCCTATCGGTTTGACGATTCGCCCTACGTTTGCCCCAGCATCTACGACAGCCGTCGCTCACTGCCCGAGAGCACCTACTACAACTCCTGGCGGCGCATCCTGAAGCGCGTGGGCGTGCCTCACGTCGGGACGCATGGCATTCGGCACCGGGCCGCCACGGACATTGCCAACTCGGGCGTGCCGCTGAAGGTCGGCATGGCGTTGACCGCGCACAAGACCATCGCCATGTTCATGCGATACGTCCATACGGAGGAGGGGCCGATCCGGGCGGCCGCTGAGAAGGTGGCCGCCCTGCGCCGCGAAACCATCGGCGCTGCCGTAGCCCCATCCGACCCGTCGCGGGTGGCAGCCGCCGAGGCTGCACCGACTCGAACGGGCTCGGGCAACTACCGGCCGTACCGGCATCGGAAGGCAGCCACACGCGCCGTGCCGCCCGGCACCAAGCGGGCGGGCGCCTTGCCCATCCGCTGACGAGAGGGCCTGAGCGTGGACCGACCAGGGCATGGCGGGCGCTCGCGTACATGCCCGATGACTTGACTAAATTCGTCTATAAACGAAAATGACGGTGTACCAGATCGAGCACTACCTGACGGCGGATGGCCAGAAGGATCTCTACGATAACTGGCTGCGGCGCTTGCGCGACGTCCAGGCCAAGGTGGCGGTCATCCGGCGTGTGGCCCGTGTCGAGCAGGGCAACTTTGGCGATCACAGGTTTTGCCGCGATGGCGTGTGGGAGCTACGCATCGACGTGGGTCCGGGCTATCGGGTTTATTACGGGCTGGCGGGTGAACGCTTGGTGCTGCTGCTGTGTGGCGGCGACAAGCGTACGCAGGATGCGGACATCGTCCGAGCGGTGGGTTACTGGCAGGACTGGCAACGAAGAGGCGACGAATGAAAAGCAGACCCCATGACGATGCGATGGCCGAGCTGTACCGCAGCGATCCGGCGCTCGCGCTGGAAGTCATCAATGGCATCCTGGCCGACGGCGACCAAGCCGAACTGATGACCGTACTGCGTCAACTCGCGCAGGCCGTCGGTGGCGTGCAGGCGGTCGCCGAGCACGCGCACCTGAACCCGACGCAGATCTACCGCACGTTGTCCCCGAAGGGCAATCCTGCCTTGAACAGCCTGACCGCCATCCTCAAGGCGCTGGGCCTGCGTCTGGCGGTGCAGCCGTTGCCTTCGCCGCACTCTCAGGCGGCTTGATTTCGCAGGTATGCCGCAGGTGATGGCGGCAAAGCAGGATGACAGGGCGGGTTTCTGCAGTAGAAAGTTCAAATCGGCGCTGTGCCCTCGGCTCGATCTCGATTTCCGCTTCGCAGCGGTGGCGGGCTTTCACCAAGAGGGCGTGAATGTCAGATTCTGCGCTATGCCGCCTTTCGGAAGACATAGCGATTGTGGTACTCCAAGTAGCGCTCATGCGCAGGCCGAATACCGTGCAACTTGAGCGCCCGATCTACCCCAAGAGCTGCACGGGCAAATGGATCCAGGGCCTTGGCAACATGCACTTCCCCATCTATGGCGACGGTCATCCAGCCCGAATCGAACATGGCATCAAGATGCGGCGCCAAGTGCAATCCATTGAACACATCGAGGCGCTCGTCGTCGCGCTCGCAGCTCGCCCAGGGCTTGATGTGAGACGCCCTGAGAAGTTCTGGCACTTCGAGTCCAGTGATACAGCATCGACCTTGCCAGTAGTCCAATAGGGAAGCGCGAAACATGGCCTGCCCCACTCTTGCCACGACGACTCGGTCTGCCTCCGTGGTGCAAGGCAGGTCAGCGGTCGCCTGCCGGAATGCGTCGGCGACGCGGTTCGGCAGCGTTCGGCCACGCGATGCAGCCCTGCGCAGCAACTCGTACAGCTCTTCGTAGCCGTAAACATTGACCGGGAAGTTCGCATCCACGTCGTTGAGCGAAAGACCAGCGGGTGAGGAGACTTCAAAGAGCAACTCTCCGACCGAACGAACCACGACCGTCTCGGGGAAGTGGGCCGACCGCAGCTCCAGCCCGCCTTCTCGTTCTAGCGGCGTTCTCTCGAACCCGCAGTCTGATGCAGCCTTCTCAACGCGCAGACGTTCGAGCGGGGTCATTGGCCCGCCGAGGTGACCAACTTCGCATACCCACGCCGGATGACTTCCGCGATCAGCGGGCGCCTGGCCGCGAGGAACTGCTCGTAGCTCATCGTCCACCACTGCTCTGGCAGTGCGTGACCCTGCATCATCGCGCCCAGCGTCGACTGGTCGAAGCGCTCGGCGTACTTGCCCCAGTACTGGGCAGGCGGCGCGTCGGAGATGGCGATGTTGTCGTCCCACTCCACCAGCGCGTAGTTGGCAATCTGGTTGATGTCGCGGACGCTCTCGATGCCCTGCTTCTTCAGGTACTGCTTCGGGAACAGGTGATGCCGCTCCAGCGCCTTCTTCTGACCTTGTGCGGGCGGGTCCAGCAGGTCCACCACGGGGCTCTGCGAGAACAGGGCCTGGGCACCCAGCAGCGTCTGCGCCGCGTAAAAGCCGAACAGAGCCGGGCTGCGGCCCGCCGAGGTCGCCAGGTCCAACGGCAGCGTCTTGGTCCAGTAGTCGTCCGTCAGCGTCGCGGCCTCCACTGTTGCCAGCCGGGTCAAGAACTGGTCGGCAGTCTTCAGCTCGCGCAGCTCGGCCAGATCTTGCTCCATGCGCGACTCCGGCGAGGAGGTAAACCGGCCTGTCAGCAGCGACATGAAGAGCCACCGCGCGATGGCGTTGCGCAGCTTGAACCCTTCGACGTCGTACTCGGTGCGGCCCAGCAGGTACAGCTGGTAGGCGAACACCAGGGCGTTGACCGAGCTGATGGTCTTGGCACTGCGGTAGCCAGCGGAACGGACGACGTTCAGAAAGTCCGCCCAGTAGGTCAGGTTCAGCACGCGCCCCTGGGCGTTGCGCAGCTTGTCGAACTGGCTGTTGCGCTGCTCGAGGCTGACCTCGCCGCTGGTCAGGTCCTTCCCGCGCAGCAGCGAGTAGACGTGCTCCAACCTCGCCCGCCGGAAGGCCACACCGACGTCGACGCGCAGCAGATGGTCGGGGTCAGGCTGAAAAATCTGGTTGAACGGGCTGGCCTGGCCAGCAGGCGCCGGCTGGCGCGCCGCTCGGCAGAATTTCTCCAGTTCAGTGCGGCCGTCGTCCCAGAACACCGACATCAGCGTCAGGATGAAGTCCGACTGGTTGAGCTTCTTGCCCTCGCTGTTGATGCGCACGAAGACGTCGGCCACCTGCTCTTCGGTGCACTGCTGGGACAGCTCCAGCGCAATGAAGGGGAAGTTCGTCAGCCCGGCCAGCCGGCCGATGGCGTCGGCTACCTTCTCCTCCTCGGCGTCGGACACCTCGCGCGACGCCGTCAGGCGCTTCAGGTATTCGCCGATGGTCCTGTGCGTTGGCCGGTTGAACACCTCCGAGATGTCGAGGATGTACTCCGGGTCACGCTCGGTCGTCGCGTCCGGCACGGCGAAGGTGCCGGTCTGCGGCCGGAACGCGATGCGGATGTGCTCGCGCTCGAAGTTTTCGCGCAACACGGCCTCGCGCCGGATGACTGCGTACAGCGAGGTCAGGCGCTGCTGCCCGTCCACGATGAGCAGCGACGGCGCCTTCTGCTTGTTGGCATCGCCGATGACCTTGGTTTCCACGCCCTCGGCACCGGTCTGCCAGAACAGGAAGTAGCCGACCGGGTAGCCGCGGTACATCGAGTCGAACAGGTCTCGAACCTTGGCGTTGGCCCATACGAAGGGGCGCTGGATGTCGGGCAGGCCGATGCGGCCGAGACCGATGTCGTTGATGAGGACACCCAGTGAATAGTGAACTTCTTTGAAGAGTGTGTCGGTCATCCTGAACTTCCTCCACTAAACGACCGCAAATGGACGGCAGCAAGCCCTGCGAATCAAAGACTTTCGAGCACAGCACCGAAGTAAGACGGATAGGCCAAAAGTGTTTTGGCAACCACCTCGCGGTACTCTGGCAGAGCGGCGCGGAAATAAGCCCCTTCATACCCGGCTAGCCAAATGTCAATCGCGACATCCTGAGCGATATGCCGGTCAGCCAGACCGGCCTCGTAGGTCGCAACTGAAAGTTTGCTTGGCAGGCCGTACGCCAATGATTTTTGGAATTCATTTAGCGCCGCAGCCTCCTCACTACTGAGCCCTGTCGTCCCGAAGAGGAACTGACCAACGGCGGCAGCGACCAGCGGACAGTCAAAACCAAGGCAGCCCTCTAGGAACTGAAGTACATCGGCGTCAGTCAGCTTGCGCCGACCATTTTCTCCCCAGGGCTTTGAAGCTTCAGCACCCGCGGCCGCATCAATCAGCTGTCGATAGGAATCCCCGCGCATCCATCCCTGCGCGAGCTGCATCGAGATGCCGGCGGGTTCCATGCCCGTCAGCAACTTGTCGTCAATCACAGTATTGAAAAGCGGCCAAATTTCTTGCAACCATTCATCGGTTGTCGCGAGGGTCCGCAATGCATCTGCACGCCCCAGAACCCAGGTCTCCACCCTCGTCGAATCGAACACGCCCAGCAGAGTCTTTGCGTATGCAGCCTGTCGGGCAGGCTCGGGGACCAACTGCTCAATGTGTGTGGCAGCCAACTCAAAGAGCTGCACAAGCAAGGACTTCGTAGCCTCGTCGGCCAGAGAGTAGGCAAGTGTCGAGGCCGCCAGCACGCGCACCCTGGGCAGCACGGTTTCGAAGTCCTCGACGCCACGGTTGGCCATCAAATAGCTTTCGAGGGCGGAGAGCAGCGCTTGCCTTTCAGAAATCTCCTTCGTCAGCGACCGCTGGTCAAATCCAAGTCGGTGATGAGCGTCGGTCATCTGCTTTGCCCAAGCGAGCAACTCCTCTCCGCGCTTGAAGTAGGCCTGCAGTACCTCGGCCATTGGTACTGGCAGCGGGTACCTGCCATCAGGCGACGAGATGGGGGCCACCAGTTCGAGAAGTGAACTCGACGTCTCCTCAGAGTTCTCCGGCTTCAACAGCCCGACCGCGGCGTCCAGGCGCCACCGTTCCCCTTGACGGTTGTCGATGACCTTGGGGTCCGCGAAGAGGACAAGTCCTTCGGTGTGCATGCCGGCCCGGCCAGCGCGGCCAATCAAGTTCTGAAAGTCCCGCGTCTTAATGCGTTCAGCGCCTTGGTTCACCCCAGAGACAATGAGGTACCGAATCGGTAAGTTGACCCCTTGAGCCAAGGTCGACGTGCAAATCACCAGCTTGATGAGTTCACCCTGCATAGCATGCTCAATGGACAGACGCATTCCTTGGGGCGTCGTTCCGTGGTGAACAAACACGCCGAGCGCAGCAGCCTTCGCCATCGTCGAATCCTTGCCGAAGTGCTGCGTGGCCAGGTGCGTCAGGCGTTGAATCTCATCTGCGTCTGAGGCAGCTGCAGGGGCCGGCAGGTTGAAACCTCGCTCGTACACCTCCACTGCACGCGCTGCCAACCCGCTGGCGGTGTCCTTGCGGCCACAAAATATGGCCACCGCACCATTTGGCGCCAGCCGGATTCCTAGGTAGAGAGACACGTCCTTCCATGCGTCGTCACCTTTCTCCGGGAAGACGCGCGGATTTCGCTCCCTTCGACGAAGCTGCAGCTCTTGGGATTCGATGCTCCGCGGAACGAAGTAGTCCGGCCGAGCATAGCTACCAGACTCGAAGAACAAGAGCTGTCCGAGCCGCTCGCTCCACGTCGCAAAGGCAACCGACCGGGCCGTGGACAACAGGCCCGTACCGTCCACGACGTTGGGCTCGGTGCCGATAAGCCACGTGCCGACTGCGATGGCGTTCTTGATGACCGCGGAGATGAGCACGGTCTGCGCCGATGGACTTAGCAGCGCCTTGATTTCTGTCAGCAGAAGTTCGTAAGTGATGCCGCGTGGTCCGGTATCGAATTGGTGACCCTCGTCGTAGACCACCATGCCGATTTGCGCAACCAAGGTCGGCTCTTGCCTGAGCACATACAGCAGCTTCTCCGGTGTGAGCACCATCAGGTGGCGCGTTGTCGGGGACGTCTGGCCAAGCAACTCTGCCAACTGGTCGACAAAGTCCAGTTGTAGTGCATCAGAAAGCTCATTGACCTTGACGTCCTCGCCCTTGAACGCGTGACGGAGAGAAGTAGCAATCTCATGGCATAGGGCGCGGAACGGCGCGACGAGCACCGCGACCCGCGTCCGGTCGGCCAGGAATGCGCTGCGGAGAATGACCTCAACCGAACGTGTCTTGCCCGCGCTCGTGGGCATCTGGACAACGCCTGACTTCCCAGCGAAGAGCCCGGCCTTGCCGAGCAACCTCTGGGACGGCCAGAGTTCCTTGGGGAAGCCCGGACGGCGAATCGCGTCCGCCCAAGCGGCACCACCCAGGGCGCTGAACCCGGGCATGAGTGCCCATGCCGAGCTCGCCAAGCGCAGCTTAACCACCGCGGATGCGACCTCCACGAGAACAACTTCGTGGGAGGTGCCGTTGGCGTAGGTCAAGCGACGGACCTCGTTCAGCAGTTCAACCACTGACTCGGGTGGCGAGCCGTCGTTAAAGTGGCTCATCAGGCGGATGGAAAGTTCGTAAAGCAGCCCGGTCAGCCAGTGCGCGGCCAAGGCAGGCGGCTGACGCCAGGCGGCCTGCAATGCCCAGACCGCAAACTGCTCAATCGCATTGACACCGTCCGCCTGGAGGCGCCGCGCAAGCACCAGACTGCTGCCCGGGCGCTGGCCCAAGAAGTAGCTGGCGGAAGCGAGCAGCGTGACCTCCCGCGAAATCTCGGTATCGAATCGGGAGCCCAGGTAGGCATCGAAGAAGCTCGCCGCAAAGCCGAGGTCGTCCAGCAAGTCGTCGGCCAATCTACCCTGGCCGTCTTCGGCGTCATTGAGCGCTGCCGACGCATCCACCAGCGTACCGACAGACAGGGGAAAGAGGGCTGCAGGCTCTACCCCTTCCGGTACGGCGATATGGGACTCTTCAGGCAGCCCAAGCTCGTACATCTTCCCCTTGGACCGAGTGATGCCAAAGTACCGACGACTGCTGAATTCAGGCTTCATCGGCTGCTCGCTGGTACAAGGCGTGGGCCAGTGCCATCAGGTCTTTGCCTTTGACCGCAATCAGGCTCAAGTTGCCTGCGTTGTTGTGTTTGGTAATGGAGGTTCCCTTGATGCCATCCGCATCGAACGCCGTGCCAGAAAGAATGGCAGCCGCTCCTGATAGAAGCCGGTAGGGTCGGTCGACGGCGTTCTGAAATCGCTCCACGACCAGCATCGACGCACGCTCGCCGGATACATGCATGCGGCGCTTCATCGCGGCCAGCGTCTCTGCTGCTCGCAGGTAGTCCTTGCTCGAGTCGTCGACCGCGTCCTGAAGGCGGTTCTTGTACTTGCCATCCCCTAGTTGAGCCTTTGCCTCAAAGGTCAACATCTCGTCAGTGGCCTTCGGCTGCCCAGCATCAGGACACTTGAAGCCGACAATGTCGACTCCCTTGACTGACTCGTTTCGGCTTCCCTTCTCGGCGTACTTCCCGCGCGGTACCCAGTAGCCGAGGATGAACTCGACGTAGTCTGAGACTAGCAGTTCTGCAAAGTCACCCGACCGGACACCAGGCCCTGGCGCTGCGCTCTTGTCTGGGAAGACCAGCTCCAACAGGTATTCCGCTCGCGACTTACCAGTGCCCGCACGGAGGATGTCAATATCGCTGTCAGGACAATAAGTCTGCCGGAATCGGATTGCCCACTCACTGAGGCAATCTGCATCGGCAGCCACCTCAAGGTCCCAAACCTCACACTTGCCGCCGCCGTCCAACGTCAGCGGCTCGGCCAGTTTGAGGTGTTGAAGGTATGCCGGCTTAGCGCCTTGATTCAAAGCGGCGACATCAATCGCTGCCGCCGCCGGTTCGTCCGGAGCTAGGTGTGTTGTAGTAGGCGTCATTCGAAACCAGAAAGAAGGGGCTGCAGTTCCCGTCGGAAGAGCAGCTTTTCTTCGACGCCAGGTTCCAGCTCTAGCGCTACAACTCGTGCCCCTTGAAGCGCGGGCGGAGGCGCAGAAGTCGTCGTGACGATGAACTGGAACGGCGCGATGCTACCTTCGCCGCCAAGCTGCTCCGCCGCCTCAGCAGCGGCGAAGAAGAACTCCCGATACAGGAGCTCGCTCATGTCCGCCTCTCGCGGGCAGTCGTGAACCAGGAAGCCCGGGTGATGGCTGGCGTCGGAAGTCGCCGAATCGAGTAAGCACACGATGTCGCCGAGTAACACCTCCAGCACCTGGTAGGCCTCACCGCCACGTGCCACTTCGAAGGGGCGGACCTCATGCCCTGGGACGAATTGCGCGTGTCCCTCGGCACCGAGGAGTCTGGTCGACACGGTGGCCGTCAGGGCCTTGAGGGCGTCGACTCTCGACGACTGCTGAGACCGTTGGACAACCTCTGCCGCCCGAAGGGAGTTCAACGCTGACTCGAACTCCAGAAGTTGCTTCCGCGCATCGGCCAGTTCCGCCGCGTCACCGCCCTGGTTCCGTTGGGTGTGCTTCAACTGGAGGTCGTCCCAGGACTGCTTCAAGAACGTTCGCGAGGTTTCGCTCGTGGCGATGCGAACGCGCAGTTGGTGAAGTTCAGGCCTCTTCTTGGCGATGAGCTTCTTTTGGTCAGAGACCGCCTTCTCGGCCTTGTCGAGCGCGACCGTGCTGGCCTGATGGCGCGCAGCGAACAAGGAAGCATCGGCCTTGGCCTGCTTGCCGTCTTGGAACCAGGTCATGTTGACGGCGCTCTTGTTCCTCTGGACGTGCTCGCACGCGCTGAACTCGAGATTCCCTGGGTCGCATCGCCCCTCCAGGCCGGCCAACCGGTCTCGAACCTTGGTCAGACGCTCAAAGTCCTCTTGCTTTGCGTCGACCAATGACTTGGCCATTTCGTTTTCAACCTTCGCCAGGTCGCGGGCTTTGGTTAGCTCATGCAGGCGCACTTGTTCCTTGGCCAGGGCTTCGTCGGCTTGTTCCACTTCGCGCTCCCATCCGCGCTCGTCCGACTCGGCCTTTTGCAGCGCCGCCTGAACACGAGACTCGACCGATTCGCCAATCGTGGTTGCGAAGACGGATTCGTCTTCTTCCGCCCGCACCTTCAGGCGCAGTTGGCGGTCGGCATGGGCCAGCGCGAAGGCCGGTGCCCGTTCGAGCTCGGGGATGCGCTCCTTGCACTGGTCGACCTGCTTCTGCTTGGCCTCGATGTCGCGCAGCAACTGGTCCAACGCCTGGTCAACCAGGCCGAGCACCGAGCCGACCAGCAACGGCGGGTCACGCCGTGAGCGCTTGAAGCCCAGGCCTTCGCCCTCACGCCAGTGGTAGAAGCCGTCGAAGCGGGTTCGCTGTTCCCGGATGCACCAGGCCAGCAGATGGCGCCATTCGAGCGGCTGATTTGTCCCGGGCAAAGAGCGGGCCGCAAGCCGGCCTATCGAGAACTGCTCCAGTGCGCGGCCATAACCGTCGAAGTCGTTCGCCGCCGTGCCATCGAACAATCGGTCCAGGCCGTCGCATTGGGCGGCCAGGGAGTGGCTGTACAAGCCGTACGGCCTGAAGACCAACCAGGCGGCGCCATCCACATGGACCTTTGCCGCCACTCCGCCTTTGGGAAAGCTGACGGCCGCCTTGCTACGCAGCGTGGCGATGGCCGGGGCATCGTCGCCCAGCACGTAACGCAGCAACAAGCACAGCGAGGTCTTGCCCACGCCGTGACCGGCGCTCGCCAACCCCGAGGCGTCGTTCGAAGCGGACTCCTTGGCCCAGACGATGTTCAGCCCGGTGTGCAGGTCGATGGTGCGCGTGAGCACCAACGGCTCACGGGATTCGATCAACCACAGCGTTTCAACCCAAAGCCTGGGCTGCGTGCGAACCGGTTGAATTGCCTTGAGCCAGGTTGCCATGGAGTCCTCCTACTGTGTACCGGTGGCCTTTGGGCTGGCCGGTAGCGCCGCGCTGTTATCGGCCTCTGCGGCTACGCGCTGACGTTCGGCCCGCCACAGAAGCCGAGCAGCTTCGGGATGCTCTGGCAGTTGGATGACATCGCCAGGTGGCGCGCCCGCGCCGCGCGCGTAGAACGCCTCGCTGCCCCGGGTTGAACGCACAAGCACATCAGCGCCAGCCAAGCGCTGCACGATGGGCAGGACGCGACTCAGCAGAGGTGTCATGTCGGCTATCCCGAGCGCCGCGCGCAAGGCGTCGAAGCGCGCGCCGTCTGCAGGGGCCAGGTAGTGCCCAGCCGCTGCCAACGCAGCCACCGCTGACTGGATGTCCGCCAGCGAACAGCCCACCGTTCGCTCAGCAACCAGTGCCGTCACCAGGCCGGCCAGGCGGCCTTCTTCGGCATTGCGAATCATTCCGAGCTCGGAATACGACACGGGCACCGGCTGCGCCGCGGACGACACGCTGGCCTGCTGGTCCCACGCCTCCAGCACCAGCCTCCGCGTTCGGTACTCACCGTAAGTTCGCATCTCGCCTTCCTTCAGCACCCGGAAGGTCTCGCTCGGGTAGTCGGCGCCCATCACGTCCTTGGGGTCGAGGATGTAGCGCAGTTCGTCGCGTGTGAGGCCGTAGAGGCGGGCGTAGCAGGCGTCGAGTTCGGCGCGCAGTTGGGCGCGGCGTTCGGGGTTCCAGGCGAAGGGCTGGCCCTGCTCGGCGGCGGGGCGCGGGTCGTAGGCCGCGAGGTCCTTGCCCCAGGCCTGCAGGTCGTGCGCGGTGTAGGTAAGTTCGAGGACGCGGGGGACGATGAAGGCGAGGTCGGCGTCGGTGTAGCGGTCAGGCGGCAGCACTGGGAACTGCTTCAAGTAGCCGTAGGTCAGGTGAGTCCCTCCAACCTTGGTTCGCGCAACGTAGTCGAAGGCCAGGGAACACCAGTTCCCCAACATGGCGGCACATAGGGGCGGCTGCTCTTCAGTGAACAGGAGGGGCATCGTGTGCCCGACCCCCACCCTCGGCACCACCGACGCAATCACCGTTCGCTCGTCCGTGCTGCGGCAAATATCCCGCCACCCCATCAACCACCGCGGACTGCGCCGGTCCATCCAGTGGTCCAGCAGCGCCCGCAGCGCGTCGGCCAGCGCAACGGCACGCAGCGCCTCGGCCAGGGCGGCCAGTTCGCCATCGTCCAGGCGGGCTTCCCGGTTCTGCGTGGCCCATTTGGGGAAGTCGGCCAAGGCCTTCCTGGTGGTCAGGCCCTCGCCGCGCAGCACGTCGTTCAGGCGCGGGAAGCGGGCCTTGAGCTGAGCCTCGTTGGGCGCGATGTGGGTTTGGGCCTGGGTGGGTGTCCAGCCATCGCCCGCCGGGGCGGCGCCGGCCTGGCGATGGAACAGCTCACCGGCCACCCATTGGGCCAAGGCCAGCAGCAGGTCTGCCAGCGCGGTGTCCAGCACTGTCGCATCCTGCGCAGCGTGCAGCGCGAGCCAGGCACGCGCCACGCGCGTGGGCACGCGGGCGATGCGGGCCAGCACCTCGCGCTCGTCCACCCAGTAGCGTGGGCGCACGGCGAAGGCGGGGTTTGCCTTCTGCGCCTCGCTCACGTCAGCGGTTTCCACATCGCCCGACGCCCCGCCAGCGGCGTCCACGTAGGTGGCCCAGCGGTGGTCGAACTGGTGAATCATCTTCGCCTCGTACAGCGGCAGGCGTGCGGGCTGGCCTGTGGCGGCGGGTGCATCGGCGAACAGGCCGCTGTCGCTGGTCATGTTGAACAGCCCCTGCGAGAACGAGATGCCCCAAGGGTTCACCTCGGTCTGGAGGATCGTGCTCTCGTTGTCGGTGCCCGCCTCACGGATGAGCACGGGCGCGGCGCGGTAGAGCTTCTTGGTCAGCTCGGCGTCGTGCTCGCTGCGGAACACGGGGCAGGTGCGCGTGTTGGGGTTGATGAGGGCGAATTCGTCGGGCGCCAGCGTGAAGCGGCGGCGTTCGTCAGCGAGGTGCTCCACCTGGGTGGCGAAACAGACGAACTCGGCCCGTGGTGCTGCACCCAGCGTGAGCAGGGAGAACTTGTAGCTGCGGTGGACCGCGGGGAATACCGCTTCGCTGTTCTCGAAGTCATAGAGCGCCGCCAATCGGCCGCCACCGGCGATGTGACCAAAGTAGGCCTTGGTGGAATCGTCGGTGGCGATGCCGGTGGGCACGATGAAGCCGGCGCGGCCCTTCGCCGATGTCGCCTGAAGGAAAGCCTCGGAGAACAACGCATAGGTGTTGAGCTTGCCGAAGGCTGCGAGCGGAAAACGTCCACCCGCGCGGAAGAACACGTTCGCTGCGTCGTACTGCCGCTTGGCGCTGTGAAACTGCTCCCACAACCAAGGCGCCGTGTGTTCCAGCTCGGCAATCGCTTTCTTTCGCTTGTCGCCCGCAAGTGCGGCGACAGAGGGCGCACGGGGCGCGAAAAACTCTTCCTCGCTGAGCTGCAGTTGTTCCCACGGCGGGTTACCCAGCATCACGCTGAAGCCGCCCTGGGCTGCCACCTGCGGGAAGGCCAGCCACCAGTGGAAGACGCTGTGCTGGCGGCACAGGGCCTGGGCGGCGTGCTCCACCGCCGCACCCTGGCCGCCGTTCGGCGCCTGGCCGCTCAGCACACCCCACAGGTAGCCCGACAGCGGCACGGTGTCGCCTGCCCCGGCCAGCTTGGGCGCCAGGAAGGCCGCCACATAGGTATCCGCCAGACGGGCGAAGGTGCTGCGCTGCGCCAGGCCTTCAGCCGTAACCCAGGCCTGGCGCTTGGCGGCCAGGTGCTCGGGGGTGTCGTCGTTCAGCGTCTCGACGCTGACGGCCTGTGCGGCCAGGCCGGCGTGCGTGAGCAGGTCGCCGCCGGCAATCTGCCGCCAGCTCTTCAGGTCGGCCTTGTTCTGCTTCTTCAGCGCGCTGGCCACGGCCTTGTCGTCGCCCGAGAGCGCGGTGTAGGCCTCGTCGGGGATGCCGCCCTCCAGCACCTTCGGGTCCAGCACGCCCAGCAGTGCGTCGCCCACGCGCAGGTGGTGGTCCACGAAGCTGAGCGGCCTGTCAGGCGAATAGGCCTCCAGCCACAGCGCCGTCTTGGCCAACTGGATGGCCATGGGGTTTTTGTCCACGCCGAAGATGCAGCGGCCCACCACGTCGCGCAGCGCGTGGCGGTAGTCCGATGGCATGGGGGCACCCCCTTCGCGCTCTGCGGCGGCACGATGGAGCGCCACCTCGTCGGCCAGGCGCCGCGCGGCAGACAGCAGGAAGTGGCCGCTGCCGCAGGCGGGGTCGCACACGGTGAGCGCGAGCAGGGCCTGCACCGGCTGCTCGGGGTTGGCCTTCACCGTCTGCGCGATGACTGGCTCAAGTGCGCTCTTGATGAGCTCTTGCACAAGGCTGTCGGGCGTGTAGTAGCTGCCGGTCAGCTTGCGGGTGTTGCCCTTGGTGCTGGCGTCGCTTTCGTCATCGCCCACAAAGGCCAGGCGGGCCGTCGCGGGCGACGCCAGGCCCTGCAGGTCGGGCACCAGCTCCAGCAGGCTTTCGTAGACGCTGCCCAGCTCTTCGGGGCCCATGTCGCGGTAGTTGACGCGGGAGAGGCCGCCGTCGGCGCGAAACCAGCCGAGCTGAAATACGGCGGCCAGCAGGTGGCGGTTGTCGAGCTGGGCAGCGTGCAGGCGTGGGCACTGGTCGGCGTCGAACAGGCCGCCCAGCGCGGGCAGGCCCAAAGCTGCCTCGCCGGTGCCCAAAGCGCCGAAGGTGATGCTCAGCGCCTGCCACAGGTCGGCATGGCGGTCGTGCTGGCTGCGGCGCACGGAGCGCTCGCGCAGCCAGGTGAGGGAGTAGCCGGCCAGGTAGCGGGCCTTGGCCTCGTCGCTGGCGTCGGGGGCGAAGACCAGACGCTCGCCGGTGCCCCTGTCACGCCGGTCTTCCACCGTGGCCAGGAAGATGAGTCGGTAGACCAGGCGCAGCAGCTCTTCGAAGAAGGCCTGGCGGTCGTACCCGTCCTGGGTGCTTTGCAGCGCGGCGCGCAGGGCGCCGTTGGCAGGGTGCGAAAGGAAGCCTGTGCCCAGCGCCCGCAGCGCCTCGGCTACCTGGTAGCGCAGCTTGCCGCGCACGGTGACGCCGGCCTGCTGACCTGCGGCACGCCACCGCTCCCAGGGGCAGCCGGTGGGTGGCGTCTCGGCCGTGCCGAAACGTGAGGCATGGGCCAGCAGCCAGAAGGCGCTGAAGTCGGCCAGCAGCTCCTCGGTGAACAGGGCTTCGAGGTCAACCTCGATGTAGGCCGGGCGCGTGAGGCTGGCGTTGTCGCGCAGGATGCGCAGCGTCAGGCCGTTGCTGACGATGGCCCACAGTGACGCATCGCTGGCGTTCAGCGCCTCTTGCGCCAGCATGAAGGGGCTTCGGCGGCGGGTCTTGTTGGTGTCGGGGTTGGTCTCGCCGAAGCGCCCGGCGGCGCTGTCCAGTGGCTGGTCAAAGCCGGCGAAGACCAGCGGCACCCGACCGCCGGTGCCCGCGTGCCCGATGGCGTACTGGTGGCCGGCGTGCTGGATGGCCGGGCAGCGTGCGGCGTCATGGAAGTGCAGCACATCGCGCAGCAGCGGCAGCAGCCATTCACGCACCGTGACGTCGTGGGCCTGCACGTCCTGCCGCCGGCGTAGGGCCTGGAAGTCTTGCCAGAGGGTGAGCGCAATCTTGAAGTCCCGCGCAATCTCGTCGCGCAGCTTCAGGCCCTTGGCGATGCGGTAGTGGGCTTCGGTCTGTTCCGTGGCCTTGGGGTCGGCCAGCAGGGTCAGGCGGTTCAGTTCCTCGGCGGGGAGCAGGCCGCCTTCGATGCGGATGGCGCGGTAGGCGAGTTGGTGGAGGGGCTTCTTGGCCATGGTGTCAGGCTCCCATGGCGTTGGTGGCGGCGCCGGCCACCGAGCCAGCGTCAGGCAGCAGCACGTACAGGCCCATCACATCGACCGGCAGGCTGGCGGTGACCTGATAGCTGCCGCGGCCTTCGGCGGCCTCGCGCACACGACGGTGGTCGGCCAGCAGTGCTTGGGCCCGGGCCTTGGCCATGGCTTCGAGCTGGGGCTGCCAAGCGGGCAAAGCGTCGAGGGTGGCCTGGAGCTGCCGGTCGCGCAGCGGCGCGGGCATGTTGCGGGTGGCTTCGGCTCCCAACAGTTGGCGGGTCATGTCGGGGGCGAGTTCGGCAAAAGGCTCGGAGCCCATGGCGGCCACGGCCACGGCTTCCTCGCACATCAGCAGACGGGTCTGGTTGCCATGGCTGACGGTGAGCTGGTGGCGGATTCGCAGCAGCAGCACGGTGGTCTTGAGCGACACGCCCTTCACGAAGGCAGCGCCGGCGCGAGCCACCGCGGTGTCGTCGGCCGCAGGCGCGCCCTCGTCGAGGGCTTGTTCAAGCAGCGTGCCGGCCAGGACGGACACCAGCGGATGAGTACGGTGGACGAAGGTGGCGCCCTGCGCTGCGGGTTGGTGAAAGTCGATGCGCAGGGTATTGGCCAAGCCCTCTGCCGCGAGGCGCTCGCGCACGGCAGGCGGCAAGTGCTCGGTCAGCAGCTTGAAATGCTGCCCGGACTTTTGGGATGTGGGCTGCAGCGGCGCGCCGAGCTGGGCAGCGGCACGGCTGACGAAGCGCTCGACCTCGGCCTCGCCACCGAGCACTGCGGCCGACTTGCGCCACTCCGGTAGTACGTCCTCGGGCTTCAGCCGGCGCTGGGCAAAGATACTGCGGTTCTGTTTGGCTTTCTCCTTGGCGCTCTGCCAGGCCAGGTCGATTTCCTTGGCCGGCTCGCCGAAGAGGTCCAGCTGCGACTGGGCGTTGAGCGCACCCTTGCGCAGCAGCACGGCGTTCATCAGCGCCTGCGTGAGCTTGCCCTCGTTGTCGGGCATCGGCACCAGCACGCCCAGCTCCTTGCGGATGCTTTCGGCCTTGCGCAAGATGACCTGCAGGACGGCGCCATCGACGGGGTTGTCCTCGCCGTACAGCATCGTGCTGCGCACCTCGCGCGCCTTCTGCCCGAAACGGTCCACGCGGCCTTCGCGCTGTTCGTGGCGCGTCGGGTTCCAGCTGAGGTCGTAGTGCACGACGGCAGTGAACAGGCCCTGCAAGTTGATGCCCTCGGACAGGCAGTCGGTGGCCACCAGGACGCGGAACTCGCTCTCGCCCAACTGGTCGACCGCCGCCTCCCGTTCGTCGGGCGTCAGCTCGCCCGTCACGGCCTTGACGGTGACGGACTTGAATTTCTCCTGCAGAGCGGCGGCCAGGTAATGCGCCGTGGCGATGTAGCGGCAGAAGACAACGGGCTGGAAGCCTTCTTTCAGCAGCAAGGCGACGTGCTCCTGCAGCTTGGCGAGCTTGGGGTCGTTCTGCTGGCCGGCCAGGGCGGCGGCGCTGGCCATGAGGGCCTGCAGGCGCTGGCTGTCTTCGGTCTGGGCGCCGGGTTCGATGTCGTCGGTGGACAAGGCATCGTCGGTGCCGTCCAGCACGCGGTCGCTGGCCTGGGCTTCGAACTCCTCCAGCGAGGTGGCCTCGGCCTGGCCTGCTTCGCCCAGAGCGCCCTGAAGGCGGGTGCGCAGCGCGTTCACGGCAGCGGCCGGGGACGACGAGATGCAGCGCAGCAGCGCCAGGGCAGCCCACCAGTTCATGCGCTGTTCGCGCAGGGCCTGCCCTTCGGAGCGTTCGACCAACTCCCGCGCATAGGCCAGCACATCGTTGAAAAGCTGGCCCCAGGCACCGGTGAGCTTGTAGGTGATTTCGGCCGAGCGGCGGTCGGGGAACATCGACGTGTCTTGCCACTCTGCGATGTCAGGCCGACGGCGCTGGACGAAGTGGCGTGACAGGTCTTCCCGCAGGTCGCTGCGCTGGCCTGCGGGCAGGTCCTTCAGCTGGGTGAAGTCGGGACGCAGCAGGCCCAGCAGGTTGAAGAACGCCTCTTCGTCACCGCTGTGTGGCGTGGCGGTGAGCAGCACGAGGTGGCGCGTCGCGTCAGCCGCCAGGCCCTTGAGCAATTGGTAGCGCTGTTGGCGGCCCTGGCCGGCCTGGGTGCAGGTATGGGCCTCGTCGACGATGACGAACTCGGGGCAGAAGCGCTGGAAGGCTTCGCGCCGCCGCTCGGACTTGATGTAGTCCAGGCTCACCACGGTGTAGGGGTGGGCATGGAATACCGAGGTGCCGGGTGGCAGGTCGCGCTCCAGGCGGTCAGCAGTGTTGGAGCGGACGACGACGGCTTGAATGTGGAAGCGTTCCGCCAGCTCACGCTGCCACTGCTCGCACAGGTGTGGCGGGCACAGCACGGCCAGGCGCTGGACCTCACCGCGGTCGAGCAACTCGCGCGCGATGAGCGCGCCCTCGATGGTCTTCCCGATACCGACATCGTCGGCAATCAGCAGGCGCACCGTCGGTTGCTTGAGCGCCATCAGCAGCGGCACCAGCTGGTAGGCGCGCGGCTCGACGGCGATGTTGCCGAAGCTGCGGAACGGGCCGGCGCCGTTGCGCAACTTGAGCTGCAGGGCATCCAGGAGCAGTTGGCTGGCCGAGTGATTGCGCGCCTGCTCGACAGAGGGCCAGGGAAAGGTGGCTGGTTGGACCGGCTGGCGTTCCAGGGGCAGGTAGATGAGCGTTTCGTCGCGCTCACCACCGCCCAGGGGGCGCAGTCGCAGGGTTTGCGTGTCGGATTCGGGTAGCACTATCCACTCGCGGCCACGGGCCGCAACCAGGCTGCCCAGGAGAAATTCCGGCGTCGGAGCATTCATGTCGTATCAGGCCTTGCCGGGGCCAAAGAGGTCGGCGTTGTCCTTGAAGAGGTCGGGCCAGCGGGCCTGTTCCTTGGGGAAGCGCACCACCAAGACGCCCAACTCGTCGAGGGCGCGGTCAATGGCGGCGTCTGCGGCTCGCTGGGTGTCGGTCTCGTGATGCGGTCCGTCGATGAAGATGGCGAGGTTCAAGTCGTCGTAGAAAAAGTCGGCGCAGGCATTGACGCCGGCAACGGTGTGCTGGCCGCGGTCAGGCTTGCGGTAGCCATGCTCGTTGACGTGATCCAGCCAGGCCTGCTCCAGCGTGCTGCCGGCGGTGCGGGCGAGCTCGGCGTCGTGCTCCTGGGGGGCGCGACCTTGCGTGCCCTGGTGGGCGCGCGCGGCCGTCAGGCGACAGAGGATGTCCAGCAGCAATCCACCGGCATCCTTGTCCTTGCGGTCGATGAGCGTGTGGTCGGGCTGGTTGTAGTACGACAGCAGGCAGCGGTAGCAGCCGGCCTCGCACAACGGCTTGCCATCGTGGTCCAGTTCTTCCGTAAGCGTCTTGCGAGTCCATGCCTGTCCGGCGGGGGGCGGCTGGAAGTGCATGACCTCTAGAGCTTTGGCCGCGACAGCCGAGAGCGCCTCGGGCTCAGTGGCCAGGCGGGTCAGCACGCCGGCCCCACCTTCGGCGGCTTCGAACAGCAGGATGGACTGGCGGTTGTCGCGGGTGGGCAGAGGCTCGGCCATCAGCTCGCTCTCTTCGAGCTGATAGACAGCCTCGATGCCACGTTTGAGCGCGTACTGCAGCGTCGTCAGGGTCTCGGCCTCAAGTTCACCGAGGCGGTAGTGCGGCCGCACGATGAGGATATTTCGACGGTCCTCGACGTAGGGCACGATGCGCTGCGGCGGCGTCTTGTCGGGGGGCGATTCGCCTTCGACCTCCTTCTCGCCGTTGCCGTCGTCAACACCACCGACCCAGTGGCCCGTGACCGGGTTCATCATGAAGCCCTGGATGGACTTCTCCTTGCGGCGACGCCAGCCGAAGTTCATGCGCCAGACCGTGGCGGCGGGGCCGTACTGCATTTCCAGCAGCGGGCCTTCGTCGTCTTCAACCACCGTCGTGACCATCTGAAGCTTGCCTTCGGCTTCAGCGAACTGCAGGGTGGTCTGCATTTCGTAGCCCTGCCGGACCCGCTCTTCCTCGTTGGCGGTGATGCGCTCGGCGCGTTTGGTCGAGACGTTCTCGATGCGATAGAGGTTCTTGACCTCCTGCGCGCCGGACAGCGAGGCGCCGCAGGACACGCAGCGGTCTGCATCGCGCTGGGACCGAAAGTGGCCATAGCCGCAGGCCGGACACAGACGGGCGACCTCGGTGGGCAGCTTCGCGCCGTCGGTGACCTGGTCTTGGCCCGTGATGGTCAGCAGAGCCTTGGTGACGCGGTACTGGCTGCCCTCGTGGTAGATGAGGCTGTAGGGGCCGAACTCGCCCAGCGCCAGGAACCGCGGACGCGACAGGAAGCTCTCGCGTCCAATGGAGCCGCGCCGTGCAGGCAGGTAGGCCAGCAGCGGTAGACGGGGGAAGTTGTAGCCCGGTAGGAAGCCCTGCGAGGCCAGGTAGCGGTAGGTGTAGAAATCCGAGTTGAAGGCGCTGTCGCCGGCCAGCAGCAGGTCACGCTGCTTGCGGGCCTCGTTGTGGCGCTGCTGGGCTTCACGGCGCTCGCGCTCCGAGGCGGCAGGGTTGTTCTCGATTTTGAAGTTCAGCTCGATGGCTTGTGCCGTGGCACGGTAGAGGTCACGCCAGCGCTGCAGTGCGCCATCGAACTCGTAATACGCCCGCTGAAAGACGGACTCAGCCCAGTGCTCGCTGTACCAGGGCGCGTTCTGCGCTGTGAGCTCGGTGGCCAGCATGCCCAGCACCTTGAGGCCGCGCTGGTGCGCGCGCTTCTTCGCGTCGGGCTTGTCGAGGTCGGCAGCCATGTCTTCTGCGACCGGTAGCTTCTCGGGCTCGTTCATGTCGAGCAGATCGCGGACGCTGTTGCCCAGCCGCTTGCCGGTCTCGGCGAGCCAGATGGCATGCATATGGCTCTTGACGAGCTCCAGGTTGGCCAGGTCCAGCGTGGGCGCGTTGACCTGCCCGTGCACCATGCGGACGGGGTCGCGGAAGTAGTACTGGTCGTGGGGGCTCTGCGATGCGCAGTACGTGATGACCAGCGCTGGCTGGCCTGCGCGCCCGGCACGGCCGCTTCGCTGCGCGTAGTTGGCCGGCGTGGGCGGCACGTTGCGCATGTAGACGGTGTTCAGTGACGAGATGTCGACGCCAAGCTCCATCGTCGGCGAGCAGAACAGGACCGGCAGCCATTCGAGTTCGACGCCGTTCTTCTTGCGCCACTCGTCGCGGTCTTTGTCGGTGTAGCGGAAGCGGGCCTCGCGCTCCAGGCGGTCTTCCTGTTCGACCTGCGCGGTGTGCTCGCGCGCCTCGAAGTCGAAGAGTTGGTGCACAGGGCTGCTCAGCAGCCCTGTGATGTTGCGGTACAGAGCGCGGAAGAACGCGTTGTCTTCGGCTTGGCGCTGACTCTGGCCTGAGCCTGCCTCCCACAGCAACGCAGTGCCGTTGAGCTGCCAGCCGGTGAGGCCGACATCGGTCTCTTCGCGTTTGACCAAGCCGTAGGACTCGGCGGCCTTGAGCAGTGCCGCAATGACGTCCGGGTAGGTCTGGTCGTTGATGTGCTTGTAGTACGGGTTGCCACCGCCCCAGGTGCTGCCTTGCCGAAGCAGCTTGCCCAGGCGAGACCGGCTGGAGCCGATGACCAGGAAGTCTTCCAACTGCAACCGACGACCGCGGCGGTCGGTCTCTTCGCGCGGGCGCGAGGTGACGAACCAACGGGCGGGCACTGGCTGCTCGTCTTCCGTGAATCCCCAGGGCTCCCGCAGGTTGGCGTAGCTCTGCGTGCGCAATTGCTCGAGCTCGGTGCGGTCAAGGTATCGCGTAGCGATGCAGAGCCCCTGGCGCATAAACTCGAACATGGCGCGCAGCACCACGGCCCGCTCAGCGGGTGTCGCCGACTGCAGAACCTGGGGTGCCTCGGCCCACTCGGCCGCATCGGCCGCAAGGTCGTCGATGTCCTGGTAGCCGATGCGTACCAGGCCCAGCTGCTCAAGGTTGGGGTTGTTGAAGCGCCAGCCGCGCCGCAGGTCGAAGTAGGCGCGGTAGCCCAGGATGCCGCGCATCGCCTCTTGCACCTGCCGACGCGTGTTGCCCTTGACCTCGGGTTGCTGCATGTACTCGGCACGCACGGCCGGGTCGTCACGGTGGAAGCCCAGAGCTTCGAAGACCGCGTTGGCGACCTCGCGCTCAGACAGCGCTTGTCCCCCGCCTTTCTGCACGGCCGACAGCAGCGCGGCGCGGGTCAGCAGTACCTGCAGGAAGTCGTTGAAGTGCCCGGCCTGTAGTGCGGCGTCCTGCCGGTTGTCGGAGAAGCCCAGGACCTTCTTGGCTTCAGCCGAGAGCTGCTGGTCCTGTTCGTACAGGTAGCGCAGGGCCGACAACGTGAGCATCGTCGTGGCGGAGCTCCGGCCTTCACCCGACAACGAGGTCAGCCGCAGGGCATCCTTGCCGGACGAGGTGTGCGAGACCCCGCAAGCCAGGCAGAAGCGGAAGGCACCCGGGATAAACCAGGCCTGCAGGCCCTTGTCGGTCGTCGTGACCCCGTCGGGCCGGAGCTTGACCGCTTGCGGCACGAATTTGCGCTGGCCTGACTTGATGCGCCATTCGCCGTCAGCCCGTTCTTCCAGCCATGTCTCCGGGTAGCGTTCCAGAACGTCTGGCTCCCAGAGACCGCGGCCGTCAGGCATCAGGAAGCCAAACTTGACTGCCTCGTCGTCGTGCTGTCGCTCATCGATGCTGCGGACGTCGAAGCCTCGACCTTCCGGGCCGTCAGTGTCCCAAACCGGGATGTACTCCTGCCCGCAGTCGCGGCAGAAATGCACGTGATAGTACCGCCGCTGCCGGTCGTCGTCGCCCGAGACGAATTGCTGGCCGTCGAGCGTGACAGCCCGCTGGCCTGGTGCTTCCAGCGTTGTGTAGACCTTGCCGCCGCCGGCGATGAACTGGTGCAGCTTGAAGGCGAACAGGCTCTTTCCGGCGTCGTCCGTGACCGCGTAGGCGCGCAGCATGAATTGCTGCAGGTAGGCCAGGCAGGCCTCGACGGACTCACCAGAAGCATCGTGCAGCAGCTGAGACGCATCTGCCAGCGTGCGCGGACGCGCGCGGCGTGGCTTGTCGTCCTCGTAGGTCAACCCGAGAGTGAGCTCTACCCAGACCGACATCGGGTGCGCCGCCATGGCCTCGAAGCTGAGGTCCGTCGGCACACCCGCACGGATGGCGTCTCCGAGCGCGCTTCGCACGGTATCGAGCGTCTGGCTCTCGGGTGTCGTGCGACGCAGCGTCTCGGTGATGACGTTGCGGTCGGCAATGGCAGTACCGAACAGGCGTCGCGCCACCTTCGCCACAACAGCATTGCGTTCCATCTGCGTGCCTTCGGACGCCATCGTGGCCGAGGTGCCGATGCAGATGAGCTCGTCAGAAAGAGCTTCACGCACGCGCCGCACTAGCAGCGCCACATCGGCACCCTGGCGACCGCGATAGGTATGCAGTTCGTCGAGGACCAGGAAGCGCAGGCCTTTGGCGTTGCGCATCACGGCCTTGTCGATGTCGTTCTGCCGGGTCATCAGCAGCTCGAGCATCATGAAGTTGGTCAGGAGGATGTCTGGCGGCGTCGCAGCCATGGCCTGGCGCTCTTCATCCGATTCCTGCCCGGTGTAGCGGCCGAAGGTGACGGCCCGAGCTGCAGGGTCTGAGCCCAGGAACTTCTTCAGCTCCTCAAGCTGCGAGTTCGCCAATGCGTTCATCGGATAGATGACGATGGCCCGGGTGCGTGGCGTCGGGTCAGCCTTCTTTGCCTTGAGGCAGGAGTCGACCACAGGGATGAAGTAGCTCAGGGACTTGCCTGAGCCCGTGCCGGTGGTCAGGACGTAGCTCTCGCCAGCCAGTGCCAAGCTGATGGCCTCGGCCTGGTGCTTGTGCAGCGGCAACGTCACCCCTTCAGAGCTGGCCGACTTGCCCAGACGGAAGATGGTCGAGCACTCGGGATTCAGTTGCCCCGCCTGGACGAGCTCATCGACCGTGCCACCCGACCGGTAGTTCGGGTTGATTTGGATGAGCGGCTCTGGCCAGTAGCGCTGGCTGTCGTACTCTCGATCGACGAAGGCCTTGATGTCTTCGGATCGAATACGCGTGAAACTGCGCGTGAACTGTTCGTATTCGCTGACGAGGCTCTCGCGAAACTGAAAAACGTCCATCTGTTGGCCCCCCTCAGACAGCACCCTTGTTGGGCGCCTGGCTCGCGCCGGATGTGGTCTTGACGCCGTGCTTCGTGCAGTGATCGCGAACCAGAACCTCGATGAAGCTGCTGATAGTTCTGTACTCCCGCTCCGCGGCCAATCGGACGAGCTCTTTCAGCTCAGGCGTAACCCGAAGGTTGAGCGTGTCGGTTCTGCGTTCCATCTAGGCATCTCCAGTGCCCACAATGTAACGCAACTGCAACTTAATGTTGCTGAGTGATTGCGGCGTAGATGACGTAGATTGGCCTGAATACCTCGGCGGCACCGTGGCATCTACCGCGTCTGAGGGGAGCAGCCCTGTTGTCAACGCGGCAGGCCGCAGGCCACCGTTTGATCGGAGGCCATCAATAAGCAGCTACAGGTCGAGTTTGCGCATTCGGTTGACCACGCGGTTGATGACGAGCGACCGACTTCTTTTCGAGTCAGCGGTCATTCATAGGCGAAATTTGAGTGGCGACTCGCAGTCTGAAGGAGGCCCATCGTTTCGGTGCCATGGTTGCGATGGCACCCCGGTCGTCACCCGGCGTAGCCGGGCCGCGCTGTACGTGCGAAGCATCGAGCCCCACGGCAGACCTGGGTCTCGACCTGACGGCTCCCATCGCTGACGCCTCCGCGGCGTGTGCGCCGCTGCGCGCTTCGCTTGCCGACTACGTGATGGCGTGCGGTGGTGAGGGCGGTCCTGCTGTGCCCTTTCAACCTACCACGCCGTGCTCGCCGTCAAGGGCGGCGCGTGCTGCGCACGCTGGCGGCCTCACGGCCGTCTTCGGCTGCGCCTTCGACCCTTGACTGCTTGCGCTGCGGCGTGGGTGGCCGGTTCCGGGCAATCCCGCCCGATTCCGAACCGGAGCCGATCATGTCGCAGCTTTCCCTGTCCTTGTCTTCTTCCGATGCCGCTTCGCTGCTCGTGCGCGATGTCGCGGGCAGCTACCGGCCGGCCGAACCCGCCGAGGTCCTGCAGGCGGCCCTGCGGGTGCTGGCGGGCCAGCTGCGCGGCAGCGCGATGCTGTCCTCGCCGCAGGTGGTGCGCGACTTCCTGCGCATCAAGCTGGGCGGGCTGGAGCACGAGGTGTTCGCGGTCATCCACCTGGATGCACAGCACCGGGTCATCGAGTACGTCGAGATGTTCCGCGGCACGGTATGCCAGACCTCGGTGTACCCGCGCGAGATCGTCAAGGAAGCCCTGGCGCGCAACGCGGCGGCCATGATCCTGGTGCACAACCATCCCTCGGGCTCGGCCGAGCCATCGCGGGCGGACGAGGCCCTGACGCAACGGCTCAAGGAGGCGCTGGCGATGGTGGATGTGCGCGTAGTCGATCACCTGATCGTGGCCGGTCCGACGGTCCTCTCGTTCGCGGAGCGAGGCCTGCTGTGAGTGCCGGGGGGGCTTCGGCCCTCTTTGGTGGAGGGCGGGTTCGCCGGTCCTCCATCGTGCCACGCCGTGCTCGCCGTCAAGGGCGGCGTGTGCTGCGCCCGCTGGCGGCCCGATGGCCGTCTGCGGCTGCGCCTTCGACCCCTGACTGCTTGCGCTGCGGCGTGCCGGTGACGGTTCCGGGCAATCCCGCCCGATCGACCGGAGTTCACCATGGACGACACATCCTACGTTTCGATGGAGCAGCACCTGTGCGCGGTGTGCGGCGTTCCTTACGACACAGGCAACCTGTTGCTGGACAGGCGCCTGCGCGCGAGCATGGCGCGCCACACGACTACGGGCTGGGGCCTGTGCCCCGAACACCAGCGACTGCATTCCGAGGGTTATGTTGCCCTGGTCGAATGCGACCTACGGCGCAGCGGCGATGCGGCAGTGGGGCGCATGCGGCCCGAGCAGGCCTATCGCACGGGGCGCATTGCCCATCTCCGGCGCGAAGTCTTCGGGCAGGTGTTCGATGTGCCCGTCGCGGCCGACCAGGCCATGGTCTTCGTCGAACCCGGCGTGATCGAGCGGCTGCAGGCCATGACGGTGCCATCCGAGGATTGACGGCGGACTGATTCGACGGTGCGCCTTGCCAAAGACGAGCAGGGCGCATCGTTCCCGTGGCGCTGGCCATATGCCGGTATCTCGTTCACGTGCCTTCGTCCAAGGTCCCCGGGGCTCGCGCATCGTCGCCGGCGGCCGCGGCCACGCAACGCCTGCGGCGTCCTTCACTGCGTTGCGGCCCTGCGGGTGTCTGGCCGCTCCTTCCGCCGGCGCTTGCCGCTTCGCGTCGGGCCCTCGCCCGGCGCGCGGCCGGCGCGTTCCGGCCAGGAGAACCTTCATGGCAACCGATCGCAACGGGCTTCCCGACACCATCGTCTGGCGGGGCCTCACCTACGACATTCCCGACTTCGACCAGATCGAGGCCTGGGTCTTCGGCAGCGTCTGCGAGACCCCCGACGGGGACACCGTCGAACCCGACCATCCCGACAGCTGGCTGAGCCTGCTCGGGATCGTCTGAGTCTGGCGCGGTGCGTCCGGGCGATCGGCGCACCGCTTCTATCTGATGCTGGCCTAGGTGGCAGGCCGCATCGCCACCCTCTCCTGCGCACGGCGCGCACCACGTCGACATGTTCTCTCCGGCGCGGCTACGCCGCGCCTGCGCGCCACCTGCCTGCAAGCAGGCAGCTTGCCTGGCCTTTGCGGGCGCTTCCCCCGTCAAGGGCCGCTGCGGCGCCCGTGTCCTCGGCTTCGCCTGCGGGCCGCGCCAGCGCCTTCGCTTCCTCCCTTGACGGCGCACCCGCGCCGGCCCCAGCCGGCCGTCATGGCCGCGAAGGGCTTCGCGGCCCCTGCGGAGCCCAACACCCAAGGAGAGCGCCCGTGCACAGCACCGAGTGAATCCACCCCCGTTTTCTTCCCCTTTCATCCACCGTGTCCCCGCGCGGGACAGGAGATTTCACATGAACACCGTTTCCCATTCCGAAGCCCAGGCCCTGCACACCGTGGCCGCTGCTGCGGCGTCTACCACCGCAGCGGGCGCCACCGTCACCGTGCCGGCCGCTGGCCCATATGAACTGCACCTGATCCCGCTGTCCAGGCTGCGGCCCTCGGCTCGCAACGTGCGCAAGAGCGGCGGCACGTCCATCCCGGAACTGGCCGCAAGCGTCACCCGCGTGGGACTGCTGCAGAACCTGACTGCCATCGCCTCGCCCGATGGCGAGCACTTCGAGGTGGTAGCCGGCAAGCGGCGGCTGGCGGCGTTGAAGCTGCTGGCCAAGCGCCGCAAGATCGGGCGCGACCATCCGGTGCCCTGTCTGCTGGTGCCCGATGCCTCGGCCCGCACCGTCAGCCTGACGGAGAACGTCCACCGCGAATCCATGTCGCCGGTGGACGAACTGTTTGCCTGGAAGGCGCTGGCGGCCGAAGGCCGGGCCATCGAGGACATCGCGGCAGACTTCGGCGTCACGCCGCTGGTGGTGCGCCGGCGCCTGAAGCTCGCCAACGTCTCGCCCCGGCTGCTGGCGGACTACCAGCAGGGCGAGGTGTCGCTGGAGCAGTTGATGGCGCTGGCGATCATCGACGACCACGCGGCGCAGGAGGCCGCGTTCTACGAGGCGCCGCACTGGCAGCGCGAGCCGGAGTCGCTGCGCGATCACCTGACGATGGAGGAAATCGACGCCGGCCGCGATGCGGTGGCGCGCTTCGTCGGGGTAGAAGCCTACGAGGCGGCGGGCGGCGGCATCCGGCGCGACCTGTTCGCGGATGAGCGCAACGGCGTGTTCCTCACCGATGCGGCCCTGCTGGACACGCTGGCGCGCGAGCGGCTGGAATCGGTGGCCGATGCGGTGCGGGCCGAGGGCTGGGGCTGGGTGGAGGCCGTGCCACGCGCCACTTCGGCGGAACTGCATCAGTTCCAGCGGGCGAGGCCGACGCGCCGGGAGCCGGGCAAGGCCGAGGCCAAGCGCCTCGCCAAGCTGGAGGCCGAGCAGGCCCGCATCCAGGACCGGCTGGACGACGAGGACGCCGACCTGTCCGACGATGGGGTGCAGGCGCTGCACGAAGAACTGGACCGGCTGGGCGATGAACTGGACGGCATCGAGCAGGGTTTGCTCGTCTACGCGCCGGGGGTGGTGCCGCTGGCCGGGGCCGTGGTGTCGATCGACCACGCGGGCGCGGTCGTGGTGCATCGCGGGCTGCTGCGCGAAGAACAGGCCAAGGCGCTGCGAGAGCAGGTGCGGCAGGACGCCGGGAGGGATGCAGGAGGCACCGAGGGGCAGGCCGATGCCGAGCCGGCCGGTCCCGGCATTTCGGAGAAGCTGGCCCGGCGCCTGAGCGCGCACCGCACCGTCGCCTTGCAGGCCGAGGTGGCGCGGCATCCCCGCGTGGCGCTGGTGGCCCTGGTGCATCTGCTGGCGCACCGGGTCATCCTCGACGGCTACGGCGGCTCGTCCATCAACGTCAGCGCTTCCCCGCAGGACCGGCTGTCGCACATGGCGCCGGACATAGACGAGTCCCCGGCGGCGCAGGGACTGGAACGGGTGCGCGAGGCCTGGGTGGCGCGGCTGCCGTCCGATCCCGAGGCGCTGTTCGCCGAACTGCTGGCGATGCAGCAGGAGGAACTGCTGTCGCTGCTGGCGCTGTGCGTGGGCCGTACTGTCGCGGCGTTCGCATCGAAGGAAACCGAAGTGCCTGCGGTGGCGCTGGCCCGGGCCGTGGGGCTGGACATGCACGACTGGTGGACGCCCACGGCGGGGGGCTACTTCGACCATGTGTCCAAGGCCAAGGCGCTGGAGGCGGTGCGGGTGTTCGCGCTGGGCGAGGTGCATCGCCTCGCCAAGCTGAAGAAGGCGCAGATCGCCGCCGAGGCCGAGCGGCTGGCGGCGGGGTCGGGGTGGCTGCCGGTGATGTTCAGGACGCCGGAGGCGGCGGCCATCGAGCAGGCCGAGCCGGAAGCCGAAGCCCAGACCGATGCGGACGGCTCCGAGCTTGACACGGAGGAAGAAGCGCACGCCACGGCATGAGCCAGCGCCCCGGCTTCGGCCGGGGCTTTTGCCGCGCCTCGGCCTGGTGGGCCTCGGCGCGGCGCGCGCGGCAGGTGTGCCGCGCGCGGAGATACACCCAACTCAGCGGGCTTTGCCCGTGCATCCTGGGCAGGCGCCCCGCGATGCGGTGCGCGGACGTGCGATGGGCCTGGCTGCGCCAGGTTGTGCGGAGCGATGCCTTCCCCGATCCTGGCGAGCGGTGGGTGGCCGTGATCCGGTACAAGGTCGTTGACGGGCCGGATGCCATGCCGACGTCTCCTGTCGCTGTCTCCTGCCGCGCTCCTGTCGATTCGATGCGGCGGTGGGTGCTGTCTTGGTCGCTGGTCAGCCGGCTTGGCGTCCGGTGTGCCGAACCATGCCGGAAGGCTGTGGCAGCGTTGGCGTAGCCGGTGCCCCTGGTTCCTTGCGAGGGTCGGTCCGCTCCCTCGGCCTTGTCTTTGAGCGTGAATCCTGGCGTGGGCACGGCGCACCTTCACTTCGCTGTCGCTGCGTTCCGGCTCGCCTCGGGCTTGATCGCCGCAACCGGCCGGCCCGACAAATTTCCCCTGCGCTCTCGCGCATTCCTCGCGAGCCAAATTTCTTGGACCGGCCGGTCCTCCACTGCGTTGCGGCCCTTCATTGCATTACGAGTGCGGCGCGCCCGGACCCGCGCCGGCCGGATCACCGCACAAGGCCGCGATGGGCGCGGACCTGGCACCACCCCGAAAGGAAATCACCATGAGCACCATCGGCAACTTCACCGCGACGGGCAACAGCTACACCGGCACCGTGCGCACGCTCACCCTGAACGTCAAGGTCCGCATCGTGCCCAACGACAAGGGCAGCGAGCACGCCCCGGATTTCCGCATCGTCGCGGGCAACGGGCTGGAGATCGGCGCGGCCTGGAAGAAGGTCAGCAAGGCCGACCGGCCCTACCTGTCGGTGACGCTGGACGACCCATCCTTCCCGGCCACCCTCTACGCCCGCCTGGTCGAAGGCGAGGACGGCGCGCACAACCTGATCTGGACGCGCAGCAAGGCCGACTGATCGCCGCCCCAGCGCCCCGCTTCGGCGGGGTGCCTTGTGCTGTTCGGCTCGGGCGTCGCTGCGGGCCGTGGTGGCGTGCCGAAGATCCACCGTGTCGTCGCAAAGCCGTTTCTGCGTTTCTGTGTCTTGGCGGATGGGCGTGAAAGCGCGGGACCGGTTCTCCGGTTCACAGGGTTTCAGCAAAGGCGGGTTGGAGTCAGTGCGGTTCCGTGCGTCTCCGGCCGAGACCGGACCGCGCTCTTGCGCTCCGCATCGAGCCACCAGGCCACGGGTGTCCTGGCGTCTCGACCCATCCGGGCGCCGATCGCTGACGCCTTCGCACCTGCGGTGCTGCGCGCTGCGCTTGCAGGGGCAGCGAGGTGCGCGGGGACGGGCTGGCTTGCGTGGTCCTTCATCGTCGCACGGCGGTCTCCGCCGTCAAGGTCTGCGCGTGCTGCGCACGCTGGCGTCCTGGCGGCCGTCCTCGAACCTGTGACGGCGGCGCTGCGCCGCGCGGCCTGCGGGCCCGGGCAATCCCGCCCGGCATCCATGAAGGAGCAGACCATGATGACGTTCATCACCGACGAACAACGCGCGCAGTTGCTGGCCAACGGCCGGCGATCCATCGAGGACGAGGGCTTCGACCCGCCGCCGGTGGTCAAGCTGTTCACGCCCGATGCGGGCGCCACCTGGCTGCTGACCGAGATCGACGGGGACGGTGATCGCTGCTTCGGGCTCTGCGACCTGGGCCAGGGCTTCCCCGAGCTCGGCTATGTGAGCCTGCACGAGTTGGCGATGCTGCGCGGTCCGTTGGGGCTGCCGATCGAGCGCGACCTGCACTTCCGCGCCGACAAGACCATCGGCGCCTACGCGCGCGAAGCTCGGCTGGCCGGGCGCATCGTGGCGTAGCGGTGGACGGCACCGCCGGGTGGCGGTGCCCGCTCTGGCGCCCGCGGGTGGCCCGCAGCCGTCACTGGCTGGCATGCTGCCCGCGCAGTTCTTTCTTGTATCGCTTCATCGTAGAGTGGATCATCTCGTCCGGTCCGGTTCCCAGTCCCTCGGCCAGCCGGAAAATCGTCGTCAGCGAGGGGCTGGTCTGGCCCAGTTCCAGCTTGGCAACGAAGGTGCGCGTGACGCCGGATGCGAATGCCAAGCCCTCCTGGCTGAGCGCCGACGCCGCGCGCCGTGCCTTGATTTCGGCGGCGAAGGCACGCAGCAGAGCGGGATCTTGGTTGGAGCGCACGGCAACGAATCTCGTTGTCGTGCCTTATTTATGCACCCGCTTGTATGGTACAAAACAGAATCAAGGCGAGTCGAACGATGGCGCACAAACAGGGAGTCGGGACCATCGAACTGCAGAGCGTTCGTTCTCGGCCCGCAGGAGAGCAGCCATGACCTTCCTCACTGACGAGCAGCGACGCCAGATGCTGGCCAACGGCGTGGCCCGCGCCCGTGGCGAAGCAACCGATCCTTATCCCGTGGTCAAGCTCTACACGCCGGATGCCGGCGCTGCCTGGGTGCTCACGGCCTTGGCCGCCGACGGCGACCTGGCCTACGGGCTCATCGATGCGGGTACCGGCTTTCCTGAGCTGGGCGAGGTAAGCCTGTCGATGCTGGCGGGCATCCGGGGCCCGAAGGGCGAGCCCGTTGCGGTGGAGCCGCAGTACCGTCCGCGCAAGACACTCGTGGCCTACCTGGCCGACGCACAGCGCGACGGCATGATCACCGATTGAGACGGAGTTCGCGCTCCGCGCGACCTGTCGTCGCGCCAACGGCGACCCGCGTCAGGCCGATCCATGGCAGCTTGCCACCCTTGCCGAAGGAGCTTGCCGTCATGACGATGCCTTGCGAAACGGTTTGCGCGCCCTGGCGCGCCGCAGCCGCCTACCTCTATGCGCTGGACCTGGACGGTCCGGCGCTGGCCTGGGAGTATCTGCGCCGGCATCCCGGCTACCGGGCAGCCTGCCTGGGTGAGCCTCGCAAGCGACGTGTCCCCAGCGCACATCGCTGGGGCCTGCGTTTTCGCGCTTGACCCTCGCCTGGATGCGCGAGAGGCGCATCCCGTCTGGCTCGACGCCGAGGAGGCCATGCTGCACGTGCGGCCGGCGCAGTTGCGCGGCGTGCCGTGCGGGCAAGTCTTCAGCCTCTGGCGCATCCCTGGCCGCAAGCGCCTGCTGCATGGAGGCGCCGACCTGATCCTCTGCGCCCAGGACGGGCCAGCACTGCTGCGGGCCAGCCTGTCGCCCGCGCTGGCCGACGGCCAGCCCTGCCGCTTCTCGATCCCTCTAGGCATGGACGCCGCACCTTGCCGTGCACAGTTGCGCCTTGTCGCCGGTGAGCGATCCGCGCCTGCTTTCCGGCGCGTCGCGCGCACCCACCTTCTGCACATGCGCTGCCTGCAGGCCCTCGACGCGCAGCAGGCCGGGCTCGGCCAGCGAGATGTCGCCCAGGTCCTGTTCGGCGCCAGTGCCGTCGCCGAGCACTGGCATGCGGACAGCGACCTGCGCGCCCAGGTGCGGCACATCCTGGCGCGCGGGCGAGCTTGGATGAACGGCGGCTACCTCCAACTCGCCAGAGTACGCCCCGCTTAGCGGCCGCCCACGGAGACGAGTTTCAGAACTGAATCTCCCTTCGCATTGCCTCGGCCCTTGCCCAGACTGTCTCCATCGGGCCACGAATGGATCGCGGCCCATCCACCGAGATGGAGGCCTCAATGGCAGCAGGACATCCGATCCCCTCACGCGGCACGGCAGCGGCTGCGCCGCAGCCCGCTCCTGCGGCGCCGGCCGCAAAGCCTGAATTCCTGACCACCGACGAGGCGGCCACGCTGCTGCGGCTGTCGCCGCGCACGCTGGAGAAGCAGCGCGTGCTGGGCGGGGGGCCGCGCTTTCGCAAGTTTGGTGCGCGCGTGGTCTACGCGCTGGCCGACCTGCGCGCCTGGGCCGACAGCAACACCTACGGCATGACCTCCGATCCGGGCTACGTGGTCCGGGATTCGGTGCGCTGACCCGGCCTGGAGGAACGGGCCATGTCCAGGCGATCCAGCGAACGCGAGCAGCTGGCGCTGTTTCGCGCGCTGCCAGCCGAGGACATGGGGCTGCGCGACGCGCAGGACCTGATGGCCTATCCCTTCTTCAGCCTGGCCAAGTCGCGGCGCACCGTGCCCATTCGCTTCGAGGCCGGCGCCGTCTCGCTCACCGTGGAGGGCGTGCCTGAGCACGGTATCGCCACCATCTGGGATGCCGACGTGCTGATCTGGGCCGCGAGCCAGATCGTCCAGGCGAAGAAGGGGGGCATTGCCCCTTCGCGCCTGATGGTGGCCACGCCCTACGAGATCCTGCGCTTCACGCAGCGCGGCACCGGCCGCGCCGACTATCTGGCGCTGCGCGCCGCGCTGGACCGGCTGCAATCGACCACCATAGCCACCACGCTGCGCCAGCGCGAGCGCCCCGACGGTGGGCGGCGCCTGCACCGCTTCTCTTGGATCAACGAGTGGAAGGAGTTCGTCCGGGCCGACGGCAGGGCGGACGGCATCGAGTTGATCCTGGCCGACTGGTTCTTCTCCGGCGTGATGGACGAGGCCCTGGTGCTCACGCTGGACCCCACGTACTTCCAACTCTCCGGGGGCATCGAACGCTGGCTGTACCGGCTGGTGCGCAAGCACGGCGGCCGCCAGCCGGCGGGCTGGCGCTTCGAGATGCGCCACCTGTACCTGAAGTCCGGTGCGCTGCAGCGCTACCGCGACTTCGCCGCTCATCTTCGTCACCTGGCGCTGCGCCAGGCCTTGCCGGGCTACCGGCTGGCCGTCGCTTGGAATGGCGGCAGCGAGTGGCTGACCTTCTGCCCACAGGTGCGGCCGGTGTCCGCCGAAGCAGGTCGCCCCGGCCGCGACTTATCCACAAGACCTGTTGAAGAAGCTGTGGATGGCGTGTGGACGCACTCGGTGGATCACCGGCACGGGACTCGGTGGATCACCGGCGCTGCCATCGGTGGATCACCGGCGCCCATCGGCCCGCAAGCCCCGTCCAGCAACGGTTTCGGGCCTCCCTAAACATCTAAAGGGATACATAAATGAAAGAGACGCGCGCGCGAGCCGACGGTGCCCAAGAAGGCAGCAGTGCTCAAATCCAAGGCAGCGAAAGCCGTTCACCAGAAACCCAGGGAACGCAGGCCGGCAAACAGGCCAGCCTGGTCGGCAAGGTCATCGCCTTGTTGAACCAGAAAGGCGGCGCCGGAAAGACCACGCTGTCCACGCACCTGGCCGGCGCGTTCGCCAGCCAGGGGCAGCGCGTCACGCTCATCGATGCCGATCCCCAGGGCTCGGCCCTGGACTGGGCGCAACGACGGCTGCAGAGCGGCCAGGGCCGGCTCTACGGGGTCTTCGGGCTGGCACGGAACACCCTCCATCGGGAAGTGCCTCCGATCGCCCTGCAGGCCGACTACGTGGTCATCGACGGGCCGCCCAGGGTGGCGGCGCTCGCGCGCTCCGCGCTGCTGGCCGC